>NZ_JAMXIO010000003.1:0-206369 GCF_059651515.1 Oerskovia sp. 140933 | reverse complement strand
GACCTCCGTTGGTCAGAGCCGGGTTCCTAGACAGCTCCCACTCGACACGGAGGTCTCTCTTCACGTCAACAACGGTCCTGGTCAGTACAGCTAGGCCCGCGCGAGCACCTCGCCGTTGAGGACGGCGAACCAGCCCGCGGGCTCCTCGGCCCAGCGCAGCCACTCCTGCGCGAGCTGTTCGAGGGCGACGTCGTCCGCGAGCGCCGACTCCTTGGCCTGGACGGCGAAGTTGGACGCGATGCAGCGCTCGGCCCACAGGCCGCCCCACCAGGCGCGGTCGGCGGGGGTCGAGTAGCACCAGACCCCGGCGGACGGCACGATCTGGGCGGGGTCGAACCCGGCCTCCTGGACCCAGGCGAGCAGGCGGCGTCCCGCGTCGGCCTGGTAGCCGTAGGCGTGCGTGACCTCGTGGTAGAGCTCGTTCCACTCGGTGAGCCCGGGGTACTCGGGGTACCAGGTCATGGCGGCGTAGTCGGCGTCGCGCACCGCGACGATGCCGCCGGGCTTGGCGACGCGCTTCATCTCGCGCAGGGCGGCCAGCGGGTCGGACAGGTGCTGGAGGAGCTGGTGGGCGAAGACGACGTCGAACGTGTCGTCGGGGAAGGGCAGCTCGTAGGCGTTGGCCTGCTGGAACGAGACGTTGCCGAGCCCGGAGCCTGCTGCGAGCTCGCGCGCGCTGTCGAGCACGGCGGCCGAGGCGTCGACCCCGATCACGGTGCCGTCGGGCACGTGGCGGGCCAGGTCGACGGTGAGGGTCGCGGGTCCGCAGCCGACGTCGAGGACCTGGTGGTCGGCGCGCAGGTGGGGCAGGAGGAAGCCGGCGGAGTTCTCCGCGGTGCGCCACCGGTGCGAACGCAGCACCGACTCGTGGTGCCCGTGGGTGTACGACTCGGACTCCATGCTCGGGGTGCTTCCCAGTGCCCCGGTGGGGGCGTCGGGTGCATGGGCGTCGGGCGAGGCGTCGGCGGTGACGTCCTGGTCCGGCGTGGGGGTGTGGGTCATGCTTGCACGGTAGAACGCTTCCACCCTGACCACAGCCCCGTTCTCACATCATGGGCGGCGAACGGTCGGGGTGCGGTTCGCGGTCGCTCGCGCGCCGCGCGGGGACACGCGGGCCGTGACCCGGGACAATCGCGTCCGTGACCACCGCCCTGCCCGTCCCTGCCAGCACAGCGCCCGCGACGTCGTCGGGCGGGTTCTGGCGTCGCCACGTCGAGCTCCTGCTCCCGCGGGGGGACCGGGTGCCTGGGGTCGACCTCGCGCGTGGGCTCGCGATCCTGGGGATGTTCGCGGCGCACGTCGGGGTCACGACGGACGACTTCTCGACGGGTGAGGGCTGGTTGTCCCTGGTGCACGGGCGCTCGTCGATCCTGTTCGCGGTGATCGCAGGGGTTTCGCTCGCGCTCGTGTCGGGGCGACGCACCCCGTTGTCGGGTGTCCCGGCCCTCCAGGCGCGCACCCGCATCCTGGTGCGTGCGGTCCTGCTTCTCGCGTTCGCGGGCCTGCTCGACCTGCTGGGCACGCCGGTCGCCCTGATCCTGGGCTTCTACGCGGCGTACTTCGTGCTCGCGCTGCCGTTCCTGCGGTGGGAGCCGCGTCGGCTCGTGGGGCTCGCGGCGGTGGTCGCCGTCGTGGGCCCGGTCCTGGTGCACTGGCTGCCCGAGGTCCTGCTGCGGGCCGGACTCTCGCTGCCGGTGGACGGGTCCGGTGCCCTCACGGACTTCCTGCTCACCGGGCACTACCCGGCCCTGGTGTGGATGGCGTACGTGCTCGTGGGGCTCGCGGTGGGTCGGGTCGACCTGGGGTCGCGGCGGGTCCAGCGCCGCCTCCTCGTGGGTGGTGCGGCGACGGCCGTCGGGGCGTACCTGGTGTCGGCGCTGTTCACCGGTTCGACGCTGACGCAGGTCCTCGCGGGCTCCGGGCGGGCGTCTGCGATCCTGCAGCGGGCCGCGGACGCGTCGGGCTGGTATCAGCCGGAGCCCCTGCCGTGGAGCGCCCCGCTGCCGACGGCGGACTACCTGTGGCTCGCGGGGCCGCACACGGACACGGCTCTCGAGGTCGTGGGGTCGGGCGCGTTCGCCCTCGCGGTCCTAGGACTGTGTCTGCTGCTGGGCTCGCGCCGGGCGGTGGCGTGGGCGCTGTCGCCCCTGGCCGCCGTGGGGTCGATGGCGCTGACCGTGTACTGCCTGCAGATCGTCGCGCTCTTCGTGTGGGAGGAGCCGCTCATGGCGGGCGACGGCAACGGCGAGCTGCTGGTGCTGGTCATCGCGAGCCTGGTGTTCGCGACGATATGGCGGTGGTCTATCGGGCGCGGCCCTCTCGAACGGCTCGTCGGGTGGGTCGCGGTGCGGGCCGCGTCGATCCCGCCCCTTCCCGGTGCGGGGCCCGACGCGGCGGCGCCGACGGCAGCGGGCTCGGCCACCGGCACGACGGGGGGCTCGACGGGCGGGACCTCCGCGAGGGGCGAGGTGCCCACCGGGCGGGACGATCGGCCGACGACGCCGACCACCCCCGGCGGGACGTACAGTCTGGCGCATGACTTCCTCGCCCGTCAGCCCTGCCGGCTCCGCCGCTCCCGCTGCCCCCGCCCGCCCTGAGGTCCGCCGCCTGGGCTCGTCCGGTCTCGCGGTGTCCGCGATCGGCCTGGGCTGCAACAACCTGGGGCGGCCGCGCACCGTGACCGAGTCGCTCGAGGGCACGCGTGCGCTGATCGACGCCGCGCTCGACGCGGGCATCACGTTCTTCGACGTCGCGGACGTGTACGGCGCGCAGCCCGGTCTGAGCGAGGAGCTGCTGGGCAAGGCCCTGGGGCGCCACCGCGACGACGTCGTGGTCGCCACGAAGTTCGGCATGCCCATGCACGGGGCGAACGGTGAGGACTTCCGGGCGCGCGGGTCGCGCCGGTACATCGTCAAGGCCGTCGAGGCGTCGCTGCGGCGCCTGGGGACCGACTGGATCGACCTGTACCAGTTCCACACCCCGGACAAGCGCACTCCCGTCGAGGAGACGCTGTCCGCGCTCGACGACCTGGTCCGCGCGGGCAAGGTCCGCTACGTGGGCCACTCGAACCGGGCGGGCTGGCAGATCGCGGACGCCGAGTACCAGGCGCGGCTGAACGGGACGGTGCGGTTCGTGTCCGCGCAGAACCAATACAACCTGATCGACCGCGAGGCCGAGCTCGAGGTGCTGCCCGCCGCGAAGGCGTACGGGCTGGGCGTGCTGCCGTTCTTCCCGCTCGCCAACGGGTTGCTGACGGGCAAGTACGCGGACGGGAAGGGGCCCGACGACGGCCGCCTGGTCCACAGCAAGCCGCACCTGCTGGAGTCCGCGCCCTGGGAAGCACTGGGCGCGCTCCACCTCTTCGCGCGCGAGCGCGGCGTGAGCGAGGTCGAGGTCGCGTTCGGGTGGTTGCTGGCCCAGCCGCAGGTGTCGAGCGTCATCGCGGGCGCTACCCGGCCCGAGCAGATCCGTCAGAACGCGGTGGCGGGCTCCTGGGTCCCGACCATCGAGGACCTCGCCGCTCTCGACGAGATCTTTCCCCCGGCCCGCAAGGTCGCGCCGTTCTGAGCGCGCCCTGCCCTAGGCTCGGAGGATGGCAGCGGGCGCGGAAGGCGACGACGGGCCGGAGACCCCACCGGGGGACCCGCTCGTCGGACAGTCGGTCGCCCAGCCTGCCGGGCCCCCTGTCGTCGTCGGGGTGAGCCCCGGTCAACCCGACGTCGTGCTGCGCGAGGCAGCGCGCTTCGCGGACCGGTTCGGCGGCGAGCTGGTCTGCGCCCACGTGACCGCGGGCCGGTTCGTCGTCTCGGAGCGCCCGGACGGGAGCGTGGTCTCGGCCCCGATCGACCCGGACTACGACGACGAGCGCGAGCAGGTCCTGGACCCGGCGCTCGTGGAGCGTCTCGGCGCGGTCCTCGGCCCGACCGGCGTGCGGTGGACCGCGCGCCTCCTGGTCGGTGACACGGCCGACGCCCTGGCCCGCCTCGCGGACACGCTCGACGCGGCGATGATCGTGGTCGGCACGCACCGGCACGGGCTCACCCGGGGCGTGCAGGAGCTCTTCAGACGCTCGGTCGCCGTGCACCTCACGCACCGCCAGGCGCGGCCCGTGGTCGTGGTCCCCGCGCGTCCCGGGAGCGACGCGAAACAGGGCGTCGACGAGCCGGGCACCGCGGAGCCGGGCACCGCGGAGCCGGGCATCGCGGAGCCGGGCATCGGAATGCCGGGAACCAAGGCGCCGCGCCTCACGGGGCCGGACGCTGACGAGCAGGGCGTCGGGTGACTGCGCAGGACGCCCGGCCCGGCTACCTGCGCTGGTCCTCGATCGGGCTCGTCGTGCTCGGGGGGACGTTCGGCGCGGCGGCGCGCGAGGGGGTCGTCCTCGCGGTCCCGGTCCTCCACGGGCTGCCCGTGGCGATCCTGCTGGTCAACGTCGTGGGGGCCTTCCTGCTGGGCTGCCTGACGGAGGCGGTCCTGCGCGGTCGGCCCGGCGACCCGCGCGGCCCGCGCGGCCCGCGGTTGCGTCTCCTGCTCGGCACGGGGTTCTGCGGCGGCTTCACGACGTACAGCACGCTCGCCACCGACGTCGCGCTGCTGGTCGACTCCTCGCGCGCGGGTCTGGGTGTGGCGTACGCGCTGGCGACGGTGCTCGTCGGGGCGGGCGCGACGTTCGTGGGCATCGTGGTGGCCGCAAGGTTCGACGCGCGCTCGCAGCAGCGCGCGGACGAGCGCGCGGACACGGGGGCGGTCCGGTGACGCCCGGGCTGTTCGTCCTGCTGGCCGTCGCGGGCGGCTTGGGCGCGGGGACGCGGTTCGTGGTCGACGGTCTGGTCCGGTCCCGAGTCCGCACCGAGTTCCCGTGGCCGACCGCGGTCGTCAACATGTCGGGGTCGTTGCTCCTGGGCGCGCTCACGGGCCTCGTCGTCGCCCACGTCGCGTCGAGCGAGGTCGCGGCGGTCATCGGCACGGGGTTCCTCGGCGGGTACACGACGTTCAGCACCGCGAGCTACGAGACCGTGCAGCTCGTGCGGCAGCAGCGGTACGGGACCGCGTTCGCGTACTCGTTCGGTGTCCTGGTCGTGTGCGTCGCCCTGGCCTACGCGGGCTACCGCTGGGGCGCCACGCGCTGAGCGCCCCGGGCGCGGTCGGCCGCCTCGCGCTGACAGGGCTCCCGGTCGGGCGTAGCGTCGGAACCATGGCCACGTGGGACGACGTCGGGCGGATCGCGTCGGTTCTCCCCGACACCGAGGAGCGCCGACCGCGCGAGTGGGCCGTGCACGGGCGCAACTTCGCCTGGGAGCGGCCGCTGCGTCGTCGGGACCTGGAGGAGCTGGGGGCGTCCGCGCCGGACAGCGCGCCTCTCGGGTTCTACGTCGCGGACGAGGGCGAGAAGCTCGCGCTCGTGAGCGACGAGCCGGGCTCGTTCTTCACCACGGCCCACTTCGCGGGGTACCCGATCGTCCTGGCCCGCCTGGACCAGGTCACGGTCCCCGAGCTCGAGGAGCTGTTGGAGGACGCGTGGCTCGCGCGGGCCCCCAAGCGGCTCGCGCAGTCCTTCCTCGACGAGACCGAGTAGGCCCGACGGCGCCGCCGACCCGTCGGCCGCTCCTGCGTGCGCGCGGCTCGCCCGGCCTGTGCGGACGTTCCGACCTACGCTCGGTTCATGACGTTCGCCGAGGTGGTCGAGGTCGTGGGCAAGGTCGTCGACGCCGCCGGGGTCGCCGCGATCGTGGTCGGTGCCCTGTACGCGGCGTTCCTGGCGGCGTCTCGCCGCAGGGACGGGGACGTGTACCGGTCCTTCCGGCGGCGGCTCGGCCGCTCGATCCTGCTCGGGCTCGAGCTGCTCGTCGCTGCGGACATCATCCGGACGGTCGCGATCACCCCGACGCTCGAGAGCGTCGGCGTGCTCGCGGCGATCGTCCTCATCCGAACGTTCCTCAGCTTCTCGCTCGAGCTGGAGATCACGGGCCGATGGCCGTGGCAGCAGGCCGGGGCAGAGGGCGGTCCGGGTGCTGATGACTTCGTGACGGACCCCACGCGAGGGTAGGGCCCGTCACGGTGACGGTCAGACGGTCGTCGAGAAGATGACCGTGTCGTACTCCCAGGGACCTGGGCTGACCTCCAGGGTCAGGTCGGCGGGGTCGGTGACGCCGAACACGACGGGGAAGGTCACGGACTGGCCGGGCAGGATCGACGTCGTCGGGCCCCCGTTGATCCCGTTGCTCGTGTCGTACACCTGCGACCCCTCGGTCCCGGCCGACGCGAGCGTGACATAGACGAGGGCGGGGTCGAACGCGTCGGCGGTGCCGTTGGTCAGCGTGACGTCGACGCGCACGAACTGCGTGAAGCCGTCGACGCCCGCAGCCCACTCGCCGGGGGTGAAGGGCGCGGCGGCGCCGGCACCGACCTCGAGGCCATCCTCGAACTGGGCGACGTCACCGAACGCGAGGGCGAGCGGGGGCGTCTCGTCGAGGGCCTCGTCCGAGAAGAGCTCGTCCGCAGGGGACTCGTCGCTCGTGGGCTCCTCGGGGGCGGTGCTCGTGACCGACGTGCTCTCGAGGGCCGTGGACAGCTCGTCGAGCGCCGCGACGAACACGACCTGCGAGATGATCGCGCCGATGCCGGCGACGACCGAGATGATGATGGCCGCGATCGACATGCCCTTGCCGCTGCCCAGGCGTCCGGCCTGGACGAGGCCGATGATCCCGAGCACGAGCCCGGCCAGGGCGAGCACGGCCGCGAAGAGGTTGACGATCGGGATGAGGCACAGCAGCAGACCGACGATCGCGAGGACGAAGCCCGTGATCGCGAGCACGTTGGACTTCTTGCCCGGGACGGGCCCCTGCGGGGCGTACGGTGCGTAGCCGCCCTGGTCAGGTCCCCACGCCCCCGGCTGACCGGGGTCGCCGGGCTGAGCGGAAGGCGCCGGGTGGGGCGCCTGGAAGGGCGCCGCGGGGTGGGCGGCTCCGGGCGGGGTCTGCTCGGGAGGTCCGGGAGGGGGGAACGTCATGCGTCTGCGTCTCTCTTCGTGTCGTGCACGGCGCGGCCGTGCTCGGATGGTCGGGAGAGGAGCCGCACGCGCCCCCGCACGCACTCCGGCACAAGCGTTCCATAAAGGATGCGGTCAGACTTCATCCACCTCGGGTGAACTTGCCGTCCAGGCAACACCCAGCGCCTCGGGCACGACGACGCACGCCGCCTACCCTGGACCCATGCCCGCTCTCCCTCGCACCGACCCGCCCCACCCCACCCCGGTGAGCGGCGCCGTCGGGCACCTCGACGCAGCGACCTGGACGCGCCTGGCCGCCGACCACGCCTCCCGGGCCGACGCCCTGACCGCAGGCCGGCGCGAGCGCAAGGAGCGCGGCGAGAAGCACGCGGTCGAGGACTTCCTCTTCACCTACTACCCCACGCGCCCCGCCCAGCTCCGCCGCTGGCACCCCGGCGCGGGCGTGACGCTCACGTCCGGTGGCCTCCCGCCCGACGACGTCGCGCCCCTCCTCGCCGAGCGCGCCACCTGGCGGTGGCACAGGACGAGCACGACCGGAGGCGTGAGCCTCGACGTCGACGCGTTCCTCGCCGACCGGGGCGAGACCGTGCGCTACGCCCGCGACCTCCTCGCGGCCACCGCGTCCCGACCGGCGACGCTCGGGTGCTTCGGGCTGCACGAGTGGGCCATGGTCTACCGCGACCACGCCCAGGGACGCGACCACCGCCACCCCCTGCCCCTGCGGCTCGGCGCCCAGGGCACCGACGAGGTCGTGGCGTCGCACCCCGTGCGGTGCTCGCACTTCGACGCGTTCCGCTTCTTCACCCCCGAGGCCGTGAGCCTCAACCGGTTGCAGCCCACCCGGGAGACCCAGCCCGCGCTCGAGCAGCCGGGTTGCCTGCACGCCAACATGGACCTCTACAAGTGGGCGACCAAGCTATCGCCCGCGGCGCCGGGCGACATGGTGCTCGACGCGTTCGAGCTCGCACGCGACATCCGCTGGGTCGACATGCGGGCCAGCCCCTACGACGTGTCGGCGTACGGCGTCGCCCCCGTCGCGATCGAGACGCCTGAGGGCAAGGCCGAGTACGTGCGGCTCCAGCGCGGGTTCGCCGAGCGCTCGGCCTCGCTGCGAGCCCGGATGCTCGAGGTCTGCGAGCGCCTGCTGGGCTGACCGAGACCGGGTGGCCCGGCGTGAGACGGGTGGCCCGGCGCGAGACGGGTGGCCCGGCGCGAGACGGGTGCTCAGGACGCCGCCCGGACCACCCGTCTCGGACGCACCCACCTGTCTCGCGCCCTCGGTCCGTCGCTCGCACCTGGCAGGATCGGGGCATGTCGCGACCGCCCCTCGCCATGATCCCCACCCGCCCCGTGCCCGTGCCGCCCGCCGTCCGGTCGCTCGTCGACGCCTCGGGAGGCGGCGACCTGGTCCCGGTCTGGCGGAACGACCTCGGCGGCCTCACGTTCCGCTGGGGCACGGACCGGTACGTCAAGTGGGTCGCGGCCGGGACCCCGGAGATCGACCTGCTCGCCGAGGCCGAGCGCCTGGCGTGGGCATCGCGGTTCACGGCCGTGCCCCGCGTGCTCGACGCCGGGCGGGACGAGGCCGGTGCCTGGCTCGTGACCGAGGCGATCGACGCCGCCTCGGCCGTCGACCCGCGCTGGGTCGCGGAACCCGCCACGGCCGCCGCCTCGATCGGCCACGGGCTGCGCGTCCTGCACGATGCCCTGCCCGTCGAGGACTGCCCGTTCACGTGGGGCATCGAGGAGCGCACCGCCCGCGCCGACGAGCGCATCGCCGACGGCGAGGGGCCCACCGAGTGGTTCCCCGAGCACGCCGCGCTCACGGTCACCGAGGCCCGCGCGCGGCTCGACGTCGCGCCGCCCGTGGACCGGCTCGTCGTGTGCCACGGCGACGCGTGCGCACCCAACACGCTCCTGCACGCCGACGGCTCGTTCGCCGCGCACGTCGACCTCGGGTCGCTCGGGGTCGCCGACCGCTGGGCCGACCTCGCCGTCGCCGCCTGGAGCACCGAGTGGAACTACGGGCCCGGCTACGACGGGATCGTCTACGAGGCCTACGGGGTCGAGCCGGACCCCGAGCGGATCGCGTACTACCGGCTGCTGTGGGACCTGGGCTGACCCCTCCGGCCGGTCGACCCTCGCGGCCCGGCACGGGTGCGAGCATGGAACCGTGCCCCCGCTCCCCCTCCGCTCGTCCGTTCCCGCGTCGCTCGTCGGGCCGGCCCTGGTCCTCGTCCTCGCCGCCGGGTGCGCCGCCGGGACGGCCCCTGCTGCCCCGAGCGACCGTGAGCCGACGACGTCGGTGAGCGACGCCGTCGGGCAGGGCGGTACGACGCCCGCTCCCCCGCCCGCCGGGGCCGGGCTCGACTACCAGCTCGGCGGGGCGTACCCGCCGCCCGACGGCGTCACGGTCGTCGTGCGCGACGTCACCGACTCCCCCGCGGGCGCGGGCTACGACGTCTGCTACGTCAACGGCTTCCAGACCCAGCCCGGCGAGCGCGAGACCTGGCTGCGCGACCACCCGGACCTCGTCCTGCGGGACGACGCCGGCGCTCCCGTCGCCGACCCCGGCTGGCCCGACGAGCTGCTCCTCGACACCTCGACCGACGCCTCTCGCCACGCGATCGCGCAGATCGTCGGAGCCCAGGTGGACGCGTGCGCGGACGCGGGCTTCGACGCGGTCGAGGCCGACAACCTGGACTCGTTCACCCGCTCCGACGGAGCGCTCACGCAGGGCGACAACCTCGCGCTCGCCACGCTCCTGATCGAGCGGGCCCACGCACGGGGCCTCGCGATCGGTCAGAAGAACACGGTCGAGCTCGGCGAGCGCGGCCCGGCGCTCGGGTTCGACTTCGTCGTCACCGAGGACTGCGCGGTCCACGACGAGTGCGGCGACTACGCCGCGGCGTACGGCACGCGCGTCCTGGAGATCGAGTACGACGACGAGCCCGCCCTCGCGGACCGCCTCGCCGCGGCGTGCGCCCGCGGGGCGTCGGTCGTGGGCCGCGACCGAGACCTCACCACGCCGCGCGACCAGGGCTACGTCTTCGAGCCCTGCTGAACCGGCGCCCACACGTCGCCCGGCACGTCCCCGGGCAGGTCCGGGTTCCCGACCCCGACGAACCGGGCGTCGCTCCCGTCCTTGCGCAGGCGCTCGAAGTCCTTGAGCGCACCGAACGCCCACCGGCCGAGCAGCGTGATCGCCACCAGGTTGACGAGCGCCATGAGCGCCATCGCGACGTCCGCGACGGCCCACACGGCCTCGAGCTCGATGAGGGACCCGATGCCGATCGCGGCCAGCACGAGGGTCCGCAGCGCGGTGAGCGCCTTGGCGCGGATCCCCAGGAACGTCAGGTTGACCTCGGCGTACGAGTAGTTGCCCAGCACCGAGGAGAACGCGAAGACGAACACCAGGATCGTCATGGGCCACACGGTCCACGACCCGAGCTGGGCCGCGACGGCCTCCTGCGTGAGCGAGGCCCCGGCCGCGTCGGTCGTCGTCCCCGGGTCGAAGACCTCCGGGCCCGCCATGAGGATGATGAAGGCCGTCGCCGAGCACACCACGATCGTGTCGACGAACACCCCGAGCGACTGGATCAGGCCCTGCTTGGCGGGGTGCGAGACAGTCGCCGTCGCGGCCGCGTTCGGGGCGCTGCCCATGCCCGCCTCGTTCGAGAACAGGCCGCGCTTGACCCCGTTGAGCAGCGCGGCGAGGATCCCGCCCGCCGTGCCCGCGACGGCCTGGTCGAGCCCGAACGCCCCCTCGACGATCTGCCCGATCACGCCCGGGAGCGCGCCCAGGTTCAGGAGGATGATCGTCGCCGCGAGCAGCACGTAGACCCCCGCCATGACCGGCAGCACGATCCCCGCGACCTTCGCGACGCGCTTGACCCCGCCGAACAGCACGGGTGCGGCCAGGACCATGAGGAAGACCGCCGTCCAGCCGGGCGAGACCGCGTGCCCCTTGTCGAGGGCCTCGCTGATCGTGTTCGCCTGGACCATGTTGAACGCGAAGCCGAACGCGAAGATCAGCAGGATCGCGAACACGATCCCCCACCGACGAGAGCCCAGGCCGCGCTGGATGTAGTACGCGGGGCCGCCGCGGTAGGAGCCGTCGTCGGCCCGGACCTTGAAGACCTGCCCCAGGGTCGCCTCGACGAACGCCGTGGCCATGCCGATGAGCGCGACGCACCACATCCAGAAGATCGCGCCCGGCCCGCCGAGCGTCAGCGCGATCGCGACGCCCGCGATGTTCCCCGTACCCACGCGCGACGCGAGGCCCACGCAGAACGCCTGGAACGACGAGATGCCGCCCTCGGCCGCGCCCGTCGACCCGCCCACGAGCCGGAACATGAGCCCGAACAGCCGCACCTGGACCGCGCGCGTGCGGACCGTGAAGTAGATGCCCGCGCCGATCAGCACGTAGACCAGGACGTACGAGTACAGGGCGTTGCTCAACGGGTCGATCAGCGCCTCCTGCAGGACCTCCATGCGTTCACTCCTTCAGCCCGACGGCGGTGCTGCCGTCCCGACGGACGCTAGCCGCTGGCGGTGGTCGTGTCGCGACGGGCGCTCAGCGCGGCTGCTCGTGGGCTCGTTCGCCTCGCCGGGCCTTGTCGGCCGTCTCGGTGATCCGCGCAGCCCGGGTCTGCGGGCGCCTGGCGTCCGCGACCCATCCCAGGATCAGCCGACGAACCCCTGGCGGAAAACCGTCCCAGTGCTCCCGGGCGGGTGGTGCCGCCGCGAGCGCCGCGGCCAGGTCGTCGGGGACGACGAGCGCCTCGGCGTCGTCGTACCTCGTCCAGGACCCGTCGGCCTTCGCGGCCTCGACGACCGCCCGCCCCGCGTCGGTCATCCTGCCGTCGGCCTCCGCGCGGGCGACCCGCTCCTTGCTCAGCCGCGTCCACCGGCTGCCGGGCCGACGCCGGGTCAGCCACATCATCGAGCGGTCGTCGTCGATCGTCCGGACCGTCCCGTCGATCCAGCCGAAGCTCAACGCCTCCTCGATGAGGGCGTCGTAGTCGATGGGCGCCCGGCCGCTGGCCCGGCGCCACTGCACGACCCAGACCCCGGGTACCTCGTCGTCGTGGTGCTCGGCGAGCCACGCACGCCACCCGGCCACGTTCTCGGGATGGAAGCGGGGAGCGTCCTCGCGCCGGTCGGTCGCCATGCGCCCAGGTTCCCAGGTTCCCAGGTGCGCGGCGCGGGCGCGCGGCGGCGCCCGGCGGGCGACCTCGGCGGACGACGCCTCTGCGACAATGGCCACGATGAGCACCACGACCCCCACGACCCGTCCCGAGCCCGGCCTGGTTCGTCACCTGCCGGCACCGGACGGCTCGGGCACCCCGGACCCCGACGCCCTCTACGAAGGGTTCACCGAGTGGGCCACCGAGACGGGGATCGACCTCTACGCCCACCAGGACGAGGCGGTCATCGAGATCTTCTCGGGCGCGCACGTCATCCTGGCGACGCCCACGGGCTCGGGCAAGTCGCTCGTGGCGGTCGGCGCGCACTACGCGGCCCTCGCCGCGCACCGTGCGGGCGTGCCCGGCCGCAGCTACTACACGGCCCCGCTCAAGGCGCTCGTGAGCGAGAAGTTCTTCGCGCTCGTCGCGGTGTTCGGGTCCGCGAACGTGGGCATGATGACGGGCGACTCGTCGGTCAACCCCACCGCACCCATCATCTGCTGCACCGCCGAGATCCTCGCGAACATCGCGCTGCGCGACGGCGCCGACGCGGACGTCGCGCAGGTCGTCATGGACGAGTTCCACTACTACGCGGACCCGCAGCGCGGCTGGGCCTGGCAGGTCCCGCTCCTCGAGCTGCCCCAGGCGCAGTTCGTCCTCATGTCCGCGACGCTGGGCGACACCTCGACGTTCACCGAGGACCTCGAGACCCGCACGAGCCGCCCCGTCGCGGAGGTCACGAGCGCCGAGCGCCCCGTGCCCCTGACGTTCAGCTACGTCGTCGAGCCGCTGGGCGAGGTCATCGAGGAGCTCGTGACGACGCACCGGGCGCCGGTGTACGTCGTGCACTTCACGCAGAAGGACGCGGTCGACCGCGCCCAGGCGCTGCTGAGCATCAACGTCGCGAGCCGTTCGGAGAAGGACGCGATCGCGGCCGAGCTGGGTGACTTCCGCTTCACGTCGGGGTTCGGCAGGACGCTCAGCAAGTTCCTGCGCCACGGCGTGGGCGTGCACCACGCGGGCATGCTGCCCAAGTACCGGCGCGTGGTCGAACGCCTGACCCAGGCCGGGCTGCTCAAGGTCGTGTGCGGCACCGACACCCTGGGCGTGGGCATCAACGTGCCCATCCGCACGGTCCTCATGACGAGCCTCGTGAAGTTCGACGGCGAGCGCATGCGTCACCTCACGGCGCGCGAGTTCCACCAGATCGCGGGCCGCGCGGGCCGCGCGGGCTACGACACGCTCGGCGAGGTCCTCGTCATGGCCCCCGAGCACGTGATCGAGAACCGCAAGCTGCTCGCCAAGGCGGGCGACGACCCCAAGAAGCTCAAGAAGATCGTCCGCAAGAAGGCCCCGGCGGGGGCGGTCAACTGGACCGACGCGACGTTCGAGCGCCTGCGCGATGCCGATCCCGAGCCTCTGACCAGCCACTTCACGGTCAACCACGCCATGGTGCTCAACGTGCTCGCGCGCGGCGACCGCGGGGTCGATCCAGTCCAGGCGATGAAGCACCTGCTCACGGCCAACCATGACACCGAGGCCCAGCGCGAGCGTCACGTCCGCCAGGTCTTCCGCATCTACCGCTCGCTGCGGGTCGCGGGCATCGTCGAGCGCGTGCGCGTCCCCGACCCGACGTACCCGAGCGGGCAGCGCCCCACGGTGCGCCTCACGGTGGACCTGCCGCGCGAGTTCGCGCTCAACCAGCCGTTGTCGCCGTTCGCCCTCGCGGCCCTCGACCTGCTCGACGTCGAGTCCCCCACGCACGCGCTCGACGTCGTCTCGGTCCTGGAGGCCACGCTGTCCGACCCGCGCCAGGTGCTCGTCGCGCAGCAGCACCGCGCACGGGGCGAGGCCGTCGCAGCCATGAAGGCCGAGGGGTACGAGTACGAGGAGCGCATGGCGCTGCTCGAGACCATCACGTGGCCCAAGCCCCTCGCGGACCTCCTCGAGCCCGCGTTCGTGACGTACAAGCACTCGAACCCGTGGGTCTCGGACGCCGAGCTCTCGCCCAAGTCGGTCGTGCGGGACATGATCGAGCGGGCCATGACGTTCGCCGAGTTCGTGTCGGTGTACGGCCTGGACCGCACCGAGGGCGTCGTGCTGCGCTACCTCGCGGACGCGTACCGCTCGATGCGCCAGACCGTCTCCGAGGAGCACCGCACCGAGGAGGTCCAGGACATCACCGAGTGGCTCGGCGAGCTGGTGCGCGGCACCGACTCGTCGCTGCTCGACGAGTGGGAGCGCCTGGCCAACCCGGTCGACGACGACGCGGACGACGAGGTCGGGGACGGCCCGCTGTCCGGCACGGGGGCCGAGGCCCCGGCCCGGCCCGTGACGGGCAACCCGCGCTCGTTCCGCGTCCTGGTCCGCAACGCCCTGTTCCGCCGGGTCGAGCTCGCGTCGCGCGAGAACTACGACGCGCTCGAAGCCCTCGACAAGGCGAGCGGCTGGGACGGCGACGCGTGGGCCGACGCCCTCGACCCGATGTTCGAGCTGCACGGCAACGACGCGATCGGCGTGGACGCCGCGGCCCGCTCGTCAGCGCTCGTGCAGATCGTCGAGAACGGCGTGCGTCCCGACGGCGAGCGCGTCGAGCCCGGCACGTGGTTCGTCCGCCAGGTGCTCGACGACCCGGCCGGCGACCACGACTGGGCGATCAGCGCCGTCGTCGACCTCGCGGCGAGCGACGAGGCCGGGGCCGTGGTGCTGCGCGTCGTGGCGGTCGGGACGATCTAGCGTGAGACGGGTGCTCCGGCGCGAGACGGGCCCCTGGGCCGGCGACCCGGCAGCCCGCCTCGCGCGCGAGCACCCGTCTCGGGTCTGCCGGACGACGCCGCGTGCGGTCTACCGGGCGACGTCGCTCGCCGGACGACGCGGCGTGCGAGGGGACGTCGTGCTGTAGCCCAGGCGCATCACCATCTGCGGGGCGCCCGCGTCGAGCGCTGCGGCGAGCTCTGCCCGCGTCGCCGGGTTCTCCAGGACCGTCGTCGCGAACGACGCGTGCACGAAGTACGTCGTCGCGGTCAGCAGGACCCGTTCGAGGGCCTGCCCGGCCACGAGCCAGTCACGCACGGTGTCGCCCGGGGTCGTGAGGACCGCGAGCGTCGACCGGTGCTCGAACGCGGCCCGGTTGCTCGTCGTGTCCCCACCGAAGTGACGCACGGGGGCCAGCGCGTCGTCGCTCGCGGGTCCCAGCGCGGCGACGGGGATCCCGTCGGGACGGTCCGGGTCGTTGGTGACCCAGCGCGCCTGCTCGACCCGGCCCGTGTGGTCCTTCCCTGCCTCGGCCTCGGCCCGCTGGACGAGGTCCAGCAGCTCACCGCGCACCGGGGCCTGCGGTGCGAGGCTCACCAGGCGCGCCCCCTCCGAGGCTGCGGCCGCGTCGAGCGCCTCGACGACGTCGACGTCGAGCGGCTGGTCCTCGAACGGCACGCGGGACGTCGAGCGCCGCTCGATCGCGACCGCGAGGTCCAGCTCGTCGGCGTCGGGCAGGACGCCGGGCACCAGGTCGACGCGCGCGACCAGCGCGGGGTCGCCGGCGTCCGGCAGCAGCGTCAGCACCGGACGGAACGACTCCCTGCGCGCCGCGACGCGGAGGTTCGCGAGGAACGCCCCGCAGCTGATGAGCATCTCGCGCCCCGCGGGGTCGGCGTGGGTCAGCCTGCGGGAGTCGTCGGCGCGCACGTCGAGCGTGGTGCCGTGCACGCGCACCGACCAGGGCTGGGTGTTGTGCACGCTGGGGGCCCTGGACGCAGCCGTGAGGATCCGTTCGATCCGGGGGTCGTCGATGCTCATGTGCGTTCTCCCTGCTCCTGATGCGCCCCTGACGCATCCCCTGCGGTGGTCACCTCTACCACCCCGAGCGTCTCAAGGTGGCCGGGTGCCTGCCAGTGCCAAAGGTCCCGGCGAGGCTGAGGTGCAGGTCACAGGCCTGGGTGCTCGGAGAGCGAGATCCGCCGTGGCACATCTCGACCCGCCACGACAGGCACGCTGACCCGTCCTACGGTGGCCTCATGAGCACACCGGGACCGCAGACGACTCCGCACGAGGGCGAGCAGCACCGCAGCGAGGGCACCGGGGCCCGGCTCAACCGGTTGCGTGCCGGGGTGCTGGGCGCGAACGACGGGATCGTGTCGACCGCGGGGGTCGTCGTGGGCGTCGCCGCCACCAGCACCTCGATCCCCGTGATCGCGACCGCAGGGGCCGCGGCGCTGCTCGCAGGCGCGCTGTCGATGGCCGCGGGCGAGTACGTCTCGGTGAGCACGCAGCGCGACACCGAGGAGGCCATGCTCGCCAAGGAGCGCCACGAGCTCGCGACACTCCCCGACGAGGAGCTGGTCGAGCTCGCCGGGATCTACGAGGCCAAGGGCCTGACCCCCGAGCTCGCGCACGAGGTCGCCGCCCAGCTCACGGCGCACGACCCGCTCGCGGCCCACGCCGACGCCGAGCTCCGGATCGACCCCGACGACCTGACGTCCCCGTGGGAGGCCGCGGTCGCCTCGATCGTGTCGTTCACGGTGGGCGGGCTGCTGCCCATGGCGGCGATCCTGCTCGCCCCGACGGCGGCCCGGATCCCCGTCACGTTCGTCGCGGTGGTCCTCGCGCTCGTCCTGACCGGGTGGGGCAGCGCGCGGCTCGGTCAGGCGCCGACCCGGCGCGCCACGATCCGCACCGTCCTGGGCGGCGCGATCGCCATGGCCGTCACGTACGGGATCGGTTCTCTCGTCGACGTGAACGTCTGACGAGAGGGCAGAATCGTCCTGTGGCCAAGAAGCAGAAGTCGCCCCACGCCGGCACCCCCGCGCTCGTCGCGCTCGAGAAGGCCGGCGTCCCGCACACGGTGCACCCCTACGAGCACGACCCGACCTCCGGCCTGAGCTACGGGCTGGAGGCCGCCGCGGCCATCGGCATCCCCGCCGAGCAGGTGTTCAAGACCCTGGTGGCCTCGGTCGACGGGGCGCTCGTCGTGGGCGTCGTGCCCGTGGACCGCAAGCTCGACCTCAAGGCCCTCGCCCAGGCGGTGGGTGGCAAGAAGGCGGCCATGGCCGAGCAGGCCGCGGCCGAGCGCGCGACCGGGTACGTGGTGGGCGGCATCTCGCCGCTGGGCCAGCGCCAGCGGCTGCGCACCGTGATCGACGAGTCGGCGCTCGCGTTCGACGCGATGTACGTCTCGGGCGGGCGTCGCGGGCTCGACGTGGGCCTGGCGCCGGCGGACCTGGTCTCCCTCACGGGCGCGGTGACCGCACCGATCGCACGGGACTGACGTCCGTCCCGTCGGACCGAGGGCCGCTACCGCCTCGCGGCCGGTAACACCGTCTCACCATGTGCGACGGGGGTTCCGGTCCGTGGACGGCGTTCCTAGAGTGGCGAACGTGCCCGAGCGGTACCGACCGCGCGGCACGCACCGCTTCCCCGCGCCGTCCGGCCCGCACCACCTCTGCCGCCCTGCCAGCCCGTGAGCCCTCAGGAGGACCCCATGCCCGCACCCCTCGACACGACCGAGAAGATCGCCGCGTACGCCCACCCGGACCGCCTCGTCTCCACCGGCTGGCTCGCCGAGCACCTGCACGACGAGGACGTCGTCGTGGTCGAGTCCGACGAGGACGTGCTGCTCTACGAGACCGGGCACATCCCGGGCGCGGTCAAGGTCGACTGGCACACGGACCTCAACGACCCGGACCTGCGCGACTACCTCGACGGCAAGGGCTTCGCCCAGCTCCTGGGCTCCAAGGGCATCTCGCGCGACACCACGGTCGTCCTGTACGGCGACAAGAACAACTGGTGGGCCGCGTACTCGGCGTGGGTCTTCACGCTGTTCGGCCACGAGGACGTCCGCCTCCTCGACGGCGGGCGCGGCAAGTGGATCGCCGAGGGCCGCGAGACCACGACCGACGTGCCCGCACCCGAGCCCGTCGAGTACCCCGTGGTCGAGCGCGACGACGAGACGATCCGCGCCTTCAAGGAGGACGTGCTCGCGCACCTGGGCAACGGCCCGCTCGTCGACATCCGTTCGCCGCAGGAGTTCACGGGCGAGCGCCTGCACATCCCGGACTACCCCGAGGAGGGCGTGCTGCGCGGCGGTCACATCCCCACGGCGCGCAACGTCCCGTGGGCGACCGCGGTCGCAGGCGACGGCACCTACAAGTCGCGCGAGGAGCTCGAGGCGATCTACCAGGAGGGCGGCCTGGGCCTGTCGACCGACGACGACGTCATCACGTACTGCCGCATCGGCGAGCGGTCGAGCCACACGTGGTTCGCGCTGACGTACCTGCTCGGCTTCGACAAGGTCCGCAACTACGACGGCTCGTGGACCGAGTGGGGCAACGCGGTCCGCGTCCCGATCGTCAAGGGCGCCGAGCCGGGACAGGTGCCCGCGCGCGTCTGAGCAGGCAGCTCCCGCAGGGGCACCCGTGCCCGACGACGGTGGGCCGGGTCGCGCACCCGGCCCACGCCGTCGGGCACTCGTCGCGCGCGCCGGGCGCGCCGGAGGGCGCGGCTCAGACGCGACGCAGGGCCGGCGGGACCCAGCGGCCGTCGAGCGCCTCGGGCAGCGGCGCGTAGAGCCGCATCGTCACGCCCAGCGGCCCCCTCGGCGCGGGGAGCCAGTTCGGCTCCCGCTCGGGACCGGGGCTCTCGTGCTGGAGGTAGAGGTCGAGCGAGCCGTCCGCGCCGTACCGCAGGTCGTCCCGGTCGCCGAGCGCGAAGCGGTCCAGCGCGTTCGCGGCCTGGAAGCCCTCGGCGTCGTACATCGTGACGGACCAGAACGCGGCCGCGGGCGGCAGGTCGTCGGCGTCGAAGTGCAGGACGTAGTCGTGGTCGCCGGTCACGGCCTGCCCGTCGGCGTCCGTCAGGAGCAGCGGGTAGATCGCGTCCTCGACGGGGTTGGCGCCGAGCCCCACGAGCGTGACGACGGCCCGCTTGAGGTAGAAGTTCCCGTAGACGCCCATGGTGTCGCGGTAGAGCATCCACCCGTCGGCCACGGTCCCGAGCGTGGCCTGCGCGGTGCTCAGCAGCTCGCGCCCGCTCGTCGCGCCCGCCTCGATCTCCGCGAGCTCGGCCTCGTCGAACTGGCCCGGGTCGAAGTCCTCGCCCGGCACGATGCCGAGCGAGCCGATGCGCGCGAGCACCGAGAAGTCCGTCAGGTGCGGCGGGTTCACGTCGAGCAACCGCGTGGCGTAGGAGAAGAGGTCGACCGCGCTGAGCGCGTCGGCCAGGCGCAACGGCTCGGTGCGCATGTCGGCAGCCGGGTCGATCTCGAACGGTGGGCGGTCCCCCAGGGCCCGCACCGAGAACCCGTCCTGCACCGCGTGGACCGCCGGGTAGTCCGCGACACCGTTCGTCTGGATGCGCCCGATGGCCCACACGTGCGGGGTCGGGGCGACGATCAGCGCGACGTCCTCCGGCAGGTCGTCGTAGAACTCCATGAGGTCGCCCTCGTAGTCCGGGCCGACCACCAGGTAGTCCCCCGCTCCCGTCCCGGTGGTCCGCTTCCCGATCGTCGCGAAGACCTCCGTCCACATGTCCAGCAGGGGCAGCATGTAGTAGCGGTCGTCGGTGTCGGGCACGTGGAGGAGCACCGGCCCGTGCGTCAGGTCGAGCCACAGGTTCGAGTACAGCGTGTCGAAGTTGGGCCGCACGACGGCACGGAAGTCCGCGGGCGGGAACTCCCGCAGGTGGTGGAACGCGTTGGGCGGACCGAACCCGGGCCGCTTCCCCGCCTCCACGTTCGTCGCCTGACGCCTGGACAGGTCCATCGTCACGAGCGGGTAGAGGTAGACGTACGCCTCCTGGCTCAGCGTGCGCAGGTCGTTCGACAGGGTTCCCATGACGCTCCGTCCCTCGGCGCCGTGCGTCGGCGCACTCGTGGGCCAACGTATCCAGGGCGCGCGGGCGGCGCTCGTCGAGGGCGGGCGTGGCTGCCGGGCGGGTGTCGCGGGTTCCGAGTCGGGTCCTCGTCCGCAGTGCGAGGAGCCCGACGGCGGAGCCGTCCGCTGGGCGGTCCGGCGCTGCCGGCGCACGGCCCGGGTGGGAGGATCGACGGATGACTGACGACGCCGCGACCGAGCTGCCCCCGGTCCTCGCCGAGATCCGCGACGACTTCCTCGCCCTCGGGGAGCGCGACCGCCTCCAGCTCCTCCTGGAGTTCTCGCGCGAGCTCCCGGACCTGCCCGCGCGCTACCAGAACTCCCCCGGTCTGCTCGAGCGCGTCGAGGAGTGCCAGTCCCCCGTCCGGGCGTTCGCCGAGGTCGAGGGCGGTGCCGTCCACCTGTACGCCACCGCTCCCCCGGAGGCCCCGACCACGCGCGGCTTCGCGTCGATCCTCGCCCAGGGCCTCGACGGCCTGACGCCCGAGCAGGCGCTGGCCGTCCCCGACGACTACCCGTTCACGATCGGGCTGACCAACGCCGTGAGCCCCCTGCGCCTCAACGGCATGACGGGGATCCTGCTGCGTGCCAAGCGCCAGATCCGCGAGCAGGTCGCGGCCGGGTGACCCGGCCCGCCGGCACCGGGCCCGTGCCCCGGCAGGACGTTTCCGGCCGTCCCGTCGGCGGCGGTGGCAGGTCGACGGGGGTCGTGGTGCGACGCGTCGCCGCCGACGAGTGGGCTCGCGCGCGCGACCTGCGGCTCGAGGCGCTGCAGGACCCTGAGGCGGTCCGTGCGTTCCTCACGTCGTACGCCCAGGCGTCCGCCCAGCCCGACTCCGTCTGGCAGGAGCGCACGGCACTGGCGGCCCGGGGCGACCAGGCGGCCCAGCTCGTCGCGACGGCGGGCGACGAGTGGGTCGGGACGGTCACGGTCGTGGTGCAGGGCCCCGGTGCCACGGACGTCCTCGGTCGTCCGGTCTCCGAGGCGCACGGGACCGTCGTCGCGGTCTACGTCCGCCCCGGGTCCCGGTCCGCCGGCGTGGTCGACGAGCTCCTCGACGCCGCCGCCGACTGGGCTCGCGGGCGTGGTCTCGTCCGGCTGACGCTCGACGTGCACCGCGACAACCCGCGGGCCCGGGGCGCCTACCGCCGCTGCGGGTTCGTCCCGACGGGTCGCACGTTCACCGGGCCGGTCGGTCCCGAGGTGGAGATGGCTCGCCCGGTGCGCCCGACCGCCTGAGCGTCGGTCGCGCGTCGGACCCGCAGGTCAGCCGCGCGCCTCCTCGTTCCTCGCGTCGAAGCGTTCGCGGTGACCCTGGATCTCCTCGGTGTTCCCCATGGCCCACTGCACCAGGGCCAGGACGGGCGGCAGGAGCGTGCGGCCCAGGTCGGTGAGCTCGTAGTCCACGCGCGGAGGGACCACTGCATGGACCGTGCGGCTCACCAGCCCGTCACGCTCGAGCTGGCGCAGGTTGAGCGTGAGCATCCGTTGGGAGATCCCGCTGATGCCGTGCAGGAGCTCGGTGAACCGCAGCGGCCCGCCGGAGAGCGTGCCGAGGATGAGGACGCTCCACTTGTCACCCACGCGGTCCAGGACGCGTCGGATCTCGCTCGTCGCGTGATCGGCGCCGCAGCCACCGCCGCCGGGCGCAGGCATGGGCACCGGCACGGGCTCTGCCCCGGCGACGGGCACGTGGAGCGCGTCGCGACCCGGCGAGCTCCCGGCCCCCTCGGTGGTCGTGGTCATGCGCACTCCCTCTCCGTGCCCACCGGAACACCGGTGTGCCTTTTGTAGACCATCTTCAGGTTACCCATGATGTCCTCCGGCACAAAAAGTGACTGACCCTACGGACGGTCACTAGCACGCCCCCCTGGCGCCCACGCGCCACGACCTCGAAGGAACCTGATGAACACCGCCCTCTGGATCGCCGCAGGACTGCTCGCCGTCGCCTTTGCCGGCGCGGGCCTCATGAAGCTCACGACCCCGGCCGGCAAGCTCATGGAGAAGATGCGGTGGGTCACGCCCGGGCGCCTCACGTCC
Organism: Oerskovia sp. 140933; assembly: GCF_059651515.1. Classification (NCBI taxonomy): domain Bacteria; kingdom Bacillati; phylum Actinomycetota; class Actinomycetes; order Micrococcales; family Cellulomonadaceae; genus Oerskovia; species Oerskovia sp. 140933. The sequence continues at coordinate 184,265 of NZ_JAMXIO010000003.1, read as the reverse complement.
GTGCGGGTGCTCGGAGCGCTCGAGGTCCTCGGTGCGCTCGGCCTGATCCTGCCGCTGGTCACCGGGATCGCACCGATCCTGACCCCGATCGCCGCGGTCGGTCTGGCGATCACGCAGATCGGCGCGATCCCGGTGCACGTGCGCCTGGGCGAGAAGCAGTCCGTCCCGGTCAACACCGTCCTGCTGCTGCTCGCGGTGTTCGTCGCCGTGGGGCGCTTCGCGGGCTGGGGTGCGTGACGCCGTCGGACTGCTGAGACGCGCGTCGAGCGTGACGTCCGGGCCGTCACGGGACAGCCCGGGACAGCCCGGGACAGCCCGGACGTCGCACGTGTCGTCGCCCCGCCGGGCGACCCGTCCTCAGGCGGCGTCGCGCAGCGCCAGCCTCCGTGCGAGCACCGCGCACACGATGAGCTGGAGCTGGTGGAACACGATCACGGGCACCGCGACGGTTCCCGCGACAGCGACCGGGAAGAGCACCGCGGCCATGGGCAGCCCCGTGGCGAGGCTCTTCTTGGACCCGCACATGAGCAGCGCGATGCGGTCCTCGACACCGAGGCGCAGGCCCGCACCGCCCCACCACGTCACGGCCAGCATGATCGCCAGGATCACACCGCTGATGCCGACGAGGCCCAGGATCGTCCATCCCGAGATGCCCGCCCACACGCCCGCGCTCGTCGCCGCGGCGACCGCACCGAAGACCACCACGAGGATCGTGCCGCGGTCCACGGACAGCGTGAGCCACCGCCGGGCCCGGATCCAGCTCCCCACGAACGGCTGCAGGAGCTGCCCCACGACGAACGGCACGAGCAGGTGCAGCAGCACCTCCCGCAGGCCGCTCAGCCCGCTCGTCGCACCGCTCGACGACATGAACCACAGCACGAGCAGCGGGGTCACGACCATGCCGACCACGTTCGAGACCGTCGCGCCGCAGATCGCGCCCGCGATGTTGCCGCGCGCGACCGACGTGAACGCGACCGACGACTGCACGGTCGACGGCAGCAACGACGAGAAGAGGATGCCCGCCGCGAGCGGCTCCCCGACCCATGGCGTCACGGCCCAGGCCACCACGAGGCCCACGAGCGGGAAGACCACGTACGTCGCGGCGAGGATGCCGCCCTGCAGTCGGACGTTCTTGAGCCCCGCCCAGACCTCGGACGTGGACAGCCGCATGCCGTAGACGAGGAACAGGACGGCGACCGCGACGTCCGCGACCGCGTCCACGACGCGCTGGACCTCCGCCGGGACCGGGACCACGAGCCCCAGGACCATGGTGGCGACAAGAGCCACGACGAACGGGTCGACCCACTGCTTCAGCACCTGGCGCACGAGGCCAGAGTCTAGGTGTCGCCCGGGGCGACAGCCTGGTCGGCCCATCTGTCAGAACAGCGTGTAGCCGCCGTCGACCGTGACGACCGCCCCCGTCATGAAGCTCGACGCCTCGCTCGCGAGCATGACCACGACGGGCCCCAGCTCGGCGGGCGTCCCCCAGCGCTTCATCGCGGCGGGCGCGACGCAGTCGTCGTAGAACTCCGGCCGGTCCACGGGGGACATCTCGGTCACGATGTACCCCGGCGCGATCGCGTTGACCCGGATCCCGTGCGGCGCCCACTCCGCGGCCAACCCCTTGGTGAGCTGGTGCACCGCCGCCTTCGACGCCAGGTACGCGGGCTGCCACCGGGGGCGGTTCACGATCTGCGCCGACATCGAGCCGACGTTGACGATCGTCCCGCCCCGGCCGTCGGCGACCATCTGCCGGGCCACGGCGCGCGAGCAGTACCAGACGCCGTCGAGGTTGGTCGCGAGCGTGCGGTGCCACACGTCGTCCTCGATCTCCAGGGCCGCGCCCCCGATCGAGATGCCCGCGTTGTTGACGAGCACGTCGACCCCGCCGCCCTCGCGCCCGACCTGCGCGACGACGTCGTCCACCTGCTCGCGGTCCGTCACGTCGAGCTCGTAGCCGTGCGCGTCGAGGCCCAGCCCGCGCAGCTCGTCGGCCGCGGCCCGCGCGGCCTCGAGCGTCGTCGCGGTCAGCGCGACGCGCGCTCCCGCTTCCCCCAGGGCCTGGGCGAGGCCTCGACCGATGCCCCGGCTCCCGCCGGTGACCAGGGCCGTGCGGCCGGCGAGGGAGAACGTGTCGAGGACGGGCATGGCATTCCGATCGGCAGGAGGGAGGGCGCCCGGGCACGAGCAGCGGGCGGGCACCCACGTCGAGGGGTACGACGACGGCGCCGACCCCGCGAGGGGTCGGCGCCGCGGCGGCTCAGAAGTCGAACAGGTCCTCGAGCCAGGACTCCTTCTTCTTGCGCTTGCGGTAGCGCGGGTCGTCGCTGCGGTACTGGTCCGAGCTGCGGTACTGGTCGCTGCCGCGGTACGGGTCGGACCCGCGGTACTCGTCACGACGGCGGTCGTCCCCGCGGTACTCGTCACGACGGCGGTCGTCCGCGTACCCGTACGGCGCGGGCGGCGGCGGGACGGGGAGCTGCTGCGTCGGCGGGTACTGCACGGGCGTCGAGGCGTGCGGCGCGGCCGCTGCCGCGGGGCCACCGGCCTCGGCGGCGATCTCGGCCTCGAGGCTGCGGTCGATGATCTTGTCGAGCTCACCCCGGTCGAGCCACACACCGCGGCACGTGGGGCAGTAGTCGATCTCCACGCCCTTGCGGTCGGACATCACGAGCACGGTCTGGTCGAGAGGGCACAGCATGACGGGTCTCCTTCGTCGGGTCGAACGCACAACGGTCGGCGCGCGGCGGTGGTTCCCGTCTCGCCGGACGCCCGCGGGCGGGGCAGGGCACAGCCTACGACGGGCACGTCACACCTCGAAGAGGTATCCCATGCCCGGCTGCGTGATGATGTGCCGCGGTTTCGCGGGGTCGTCCTCGAGCTTGCGACGCAGCTGCGCGGTGTACACGCGCAGGTAGTTCGTCTCGGCCGAGTACGCGGGTCCCCACACGTCGTGCAGGAGCTGCAGCCGCCCGACCATGCGCCCGCGGTGGCGCACCAGCACCTCGAGCAGCGACCACTCGGTGGGGCTGAGCCGGACCTCCTGCCCGGCCCGCAGCACCCGGCGGCGGGCCAGGTCGATCCGCAGGTCCCCCGCCTCGACGACGGGCTCGGAGACCTCGGCGGGCTGCGCACGACGCACCGCTGCCCGCAGTCGCGCGAGCAGCTCGTTCATCGCGAACGGCTTGGTCACGTAGTCGTCGGCGCCCGCGTCGAGCGCGTCGACCTTGTCGTCGCCGAGCTGGCGCGCCGAGAGCACCACGATCGGCACGGCGCTCCAGCCACGGATGCCCTCGATGACCTCGAAACCCGACAGGTCGGGCAGCCCGAGGTCGAGGAGGATCACGTCGGGTCGGGCGCTCGCCGCGGCGTCGAGGGCCTCGGCACCCGTCGCGGCCACGGTCACGTCCCAGCCGTGGGCGCGCAGGTTGATCGCGAGCGCCCGCACGAGCCCGGGGTCGTCGTCGACGACGAGCACGCGGTTGCCGTCGGCGCTCATCCGCGCACCTCGTCGTTCTCGCCCGCGCCGTCCAGGTCCGGTGCGGCCGTGCGGTCTCGTTCGACGTGGGTGTTCACGTCGTCATCCTCCCGTGCCTCGCGCGGGACCGTGAGCACCATGGTCAGTCCTCCGCCGGGCGTGTCCTCGGGCGTGATGCTCGCGCCGACGGCCCGGGCCAGGCCGTCGGCGACCGCGAGCCCCAGGCCCAGCCCTTCACCGGTCGTGTCGCCCAGGCGTTGGAAGGGTTCGAACATGCGGATCTTGGACTCGTCGGACAGGCCGCGGCCCGTGTCGACGATCCGCAGCTCGATCTCGCGCGGCCCCGCCGAGGCCGTGATCCGCACGGGCTCGCCGGGCGGGCTGTGCCGCACGGCGTTGGACGTGAGGTTCGCGACGGCACGCTCGAGCAGGCCGGGGTCGGTGCGCACGAGCGGAAGGTCGTCGGGCACGTCGAGGCGCACGACGCCCGGCCCGTACGGTTCGACCGCGAGCGGCACGATCTCGTCGACCGACGCGGCGCGCAGGACCGGCCGCACGCTCCCGGTCTGCAGCCGGGACAGGTCGAGCAGGTTGTCGATGAGCTTCTCGAGGCGTCCGGTCGAGTCCTGGATGGTCCGGGTCAGTGCCTCGGTGTCCTCGGCGTCGAGGTCGACGTCGGGCGACGCGAGGCCGTCGACGGCCGTCCGGATCGACGCGAGCGGGGTGCGCAGGTCGTGCGAGACGGCCGCGAGCAGGGCGGTGCGGGTCGCGTCGGCCTCCTCGAGGACGGCGGCCTGGGCCGCCTGCTCACGCAGTCGCCGGTACTCGAGGACGAGCCCCGCCTGCGCCGCGAACGCCTCGAGGACCTGGCGGTCGCTCGCGGGCAGGGCCCTGCCCCACAGGGACAGGCGGTGGTGGTCGTCGACGCGCAGCTCGGTGCGCTCGGCGCGGTCCAGGTGCCCGACGGCGGAACGCGCCCCGGTGGGCTCGCCCTCCTCCGCGGCGGTCCGGTCGGCGTCGGCAGGGGACCCGGCGCTCTCGGCGCGGCCCGTGCTCGCGACCGTACGCCACGGGGCCCGCTCCCCCGACCGTGTCTCGAGCTCGACCCGCGAGAGCCCGAACGTCTCGGCGAGGCGCGTGACGATGGCCTGCGCGGTGTCCTCCCCCGAGAGCACCGACCGCGAGAGGGCCGCGAGCGTCGAGGCCTCGGCCCTCGCCCGGTACGCCTGCACGGTCCGCCGCGCGGCGAGGTCCACGACGGAGGCGACGGCGGCGGCGACCAGGACGAACACGAGGAGCGCGAGGAGGTTCTCGGGGTCCTGGACCGTGAGGAAACCGGTCGGGGGCGTGAAGAACCAGTTGAGGCACAGGAACGACACGACCGCGGCGGCCACGGCGGGCCACAGCCCGCCCACGAGCGCCACGCCCACCGAGCCGGCGAGGAACAGCATGAGCTCGGTCGAGAGCGACACGTCCTCGCGCAGGAGCCAGAAGACCCCGGTCAGCACGGCCGGGACGACGAAGGCCAGGGCCCACCCCGCGGCACGGCGGCGCCGGGACAGCGCCGACCACCGGCCGCGCAGCAGCCGTCCCGCACGGGCCTTCTCGTGCGTGACGAGGTGGACGTCGATCGTCCCGGCGAGCCGCGCGATCTCGGTGCTCGACGACCCGAGCAGCGCCTCGCGCCAGCGCGAGTGCCGGGAGACGCCCACGACGATCATGGTCGCGTTGACCCCTTGCGCGAAGTCGACGACGGCCGAGGCGACGTCCTCGCCCACGACGGTGTGGAACGTCCCGCCGAGCGACTCGACGAGCTCGCGCGAGGCGGCGATGGCCGCGGGCGGGGCGCTGGGCAGCCCGTCGGTCGCCAGGACGTGGACCGCGACGAGCTCGGAGCCCGCGGCACGCTGGGCGATGCGGGCGCCGCGGCGCAGGAGCGTCTCGCCCTCGGGGCCGCCCGTGACGGCCACGACGATGCGTTCGCGCGCGGGCCACGTGCCGACGATCGCGTGGTCGGCCCGGTAGCGGGTCAGGGCGTCGTCGACGCGGTCGGCGAGCCACAGGAGCGCGAGCTCGCGCAGCGCCGTGAGGTTGCCCGTGCGGAAGTACGAGGACAGCGAGGCGTCGATCTGCTCGGCCCGGTACACGTTGCCGTGCGCGAGGCGGCGGCGCAGCGCCTGGGGCGAGAGGTCGACGAGCTGGATCTGGTCGGCGTCGCGCACGACCTGGTCGGGCACGGTCTCGCGCTGGCGCACGCCCGTGATGGCCTCGACGTCGGCCGTGAGGGACTCGAGGTGCTGCACGTTGACCGTGGTCACCACGTCGATGCCGGCGGACAGGAGGTCCTGCACGTCCTGCCAGCGCTTGCGGTGCCGGGAACCGGGCGCGTTGGTGTGGGCGAGCTCGTCGACCAGGGCCACCTGGGGGGCGCGGGCGATCACCGCGTCGACGTCGAGCTCGGTCAGCTCGACGTCGCGGTGGCTCACGACGCGGCGCGGCACGACCTCGAGGTCCCCGACCTGCGTGATCGTGGCGGCTCGCCCGTGCGTCTCGACGAGCCCCACGACGACGTCGGTCCCGCGCGCCCGGCGCCTGTGGGCCTCGCCGAGCATCGCGAACGTCTTGCCCACGCCGGGCGCGGCCCCGAGGTACACGGTGAGCAGACCCGGGCGGCGGGCGGCGTCGTCGGGCATCCCTGCCCTGCGGACCGCCGCACCCTCACCACCCGAGGACGCGCCCGGGTCCGGGCGCCCCTCCTGGGGGCTCCCGGACCCTGCGGCCTCCTGGCCGTCGCGTCCCTCAGGCACGGGGCACCCGCGCCGTCCGGTCCACGGCGGAGGGCCTCGCGCTCGTCGTCATGGGTTCATCTTCTCCGAGTTCTCGAGCGCGAGGTTGAGCTCGAGCACGTCGACACGCGGTTCGCCCAGCACACCGAGGTCCCTGCCCGCGGTGTGCTGCGCCACGAGGTCCGCGACGACGGCCTGGTCGAGGCCCCTCGCCTCGGCCACCCGCGCGACCTGCAGGGCCGCGTACGCGGGGCTGACGTGCGGGTCGAGGCCCGACGCCGAGGCCGTGAGGGCGTCGGCCGGCAGGTCTGCGGGGTCCACGCCGTTCATGGCCGCGAGCGCCGCCCGGCGCTCGTCGATCGCGGCGACGAGCTCGGGGTTGAGCGGCCCGAGGTTGGTGCCCGCGGACGCGAGCGTGTCGTACCCGTCGCCCGCGGCCGAGGGGCGGCCGTGGAACCAGCGCTCGGCGTCGTCGGCCGCGGCGAAGTCCTGACCGATCAGGGCCGAGCCCACGACGGGCGCCCCGTCCGCGCCGGTGTCGGTGATCGACGTGGCGTGCGTGCCGTCGCTGCGCACGAGCGACCCGTTCGCCTGCCACGGCAGGGCGAGCTGCCCGACGCCCCACACCGCGAGCGGGTACGCGACGCCCAGGAGCAGCGTCAGGACGAGCAGGACGCGCAGGCCGGCGAGGGTCTGGCGGAACAGCGAGGTGGCACCGGCCGAGGCCGAGGGACGCGCGAGGGTGGAGGAGGTTCCAGGCATGTCAGCCAATCCCGGGGATGAGGGAGATCACGAGGTCGATGAGCTTGATCCCGACGAACGGGGCCACGAGGCCGCCCACGCCGTAGACCAGGAGGTTGCGGCGCAGCATCGCGGAGGCCGACGAGGGCCGGTACCGCACGCCCCGCAGCGAGAGCGGGATGAGCACCAGGATGACGAGCGCGTTGAACACGACGGCCGACAGGATGGCCGACTCGGGGCTCGACAGGCGCATGACGTTGAGCACCGCGAGCTGCGGGAACACGACCATGAACATCGCGGGCAGGATCGCGAAGTACTTCGCGATGTCGTTCGCGATCGAGAAGGTCGTCAGGGCCCCGCGCGTGATGAGGAGCTGCTTGCCGATCTCGACGATCTCGATGAGCTTGGTCGGGTCGGAGTCGAGGTCCACCATGTTCCCCGCCTCCTTGGCGGCGGTGGTCCCGGTGTTCATCGCGACGCCGACGTCGGCCTGGGCCAGTGCGGGCGCGTCGTTGGTGCCGTCGCCCGCCATCGCGACGAGCCGGCCGCCGGCCTGCTCGCGCCGGATGAGCGCGAGCTTGTCCTCGGGCGTCGCCTCGGCCAGGACGTCGTCGACGCCCGCCTCCGCGGCGATGGCCCGCGCCGTCACGGCGTTGTCACCCGTGACCATGACGGTGCGGATGCCCATGGCGCGCAGCTCGTCGAACCGCTCTCGCATGCCCGCCTTGACGACGTCCTTGAGGTGGACGACACCCAGCACGCGTGCCGGACCCTCGCCGACCTGCTCGGCGACGACGAGCGGGGTGCCGCCCGAGGAGCTCACGGCGTCGACGTGGGTTGCGAGCTGCTCGGCCGTCGTCCCCTCGGTGGTCGCGCCGGTCGAGCGGACCCAGCGCTGGACCGCGCTGCCGGCCCCCTTGCGGATGCGTCGTACGCGCCCACCCGGCAGCGGCAGGTCGATCCCGCTCATGCGGGTCTGCGCCGTGAAGGGCACCATCTCGGCGCCGGCGACGTCGTCCGTCCGGTCCGCCGGCCCCTCCCCCACGCCGTACCGCTCGCGCACGAGGGCCACGATGCTCTTGCCCTCGGGCGTCTCGTCCGCGAGCGAGGACAGCCGGGCTGCTTCGGCGAGCTGCACGGTCGTGACGTCACCGACCGTGAGCAGGTCGGCCGCCTGACGGTTGCCGTACGTGATGGTGCCGGTCTTGTCGAGCAGCAGGACGTCGACGTCTCCCGCGGCCTCGACCGCGCGACCCGACATCGCGAGGACGTTGCGCTGGACCAGGCGGTCCATGCCCGCGATGCCGATCGCGGACAGCAGCGCCCCGATGGTCGTCGGGATGAGGCACACGAGCAGCGAGATCAGGACGATCATCGACTGCTTGGAGCCGGAGTACACCGCGAACGGCTGGAGCGTCACGACGGCCAGCAGGAAGATGATCGTGAGCGAGGTCAGCAGGATGTTGAGCGCGATCTCGTTGGGCGTGCGCTGCCGCTCCGACCCCTCGACGAGCGCGATCATCCGGTCGACGAACGTGTGGCCCGCGGGGGCCGTGATCCGCACGACGATCGTGTCCGACAGGACGACGGTCCCTCCTGTGACCGCGGACCGGTCGCCGCCCGACTCGCGGATCACCGGGGCCGACTCGCCCGTGATCGCGGACTCGTCGACCGACGCGACCCCCTCGACGACGTCGCCGTCACCGGGGATGGTCTCGCCCGCCCGGACGACCACCACGTCCCCGACGGCCAGCGTCGAGGAGGGGACCTCCGCCGTCGGGAGCCCCGCGAGGCCCGTCCCCGACGCGAGCGTGTCGGACGGAGCCATGACGCGCCGTGCGGTCGTCTGCTGCTGGGTCGCGCGCAGGCTCGACGCCTGCGCCTTGCCCCGGCTCTCCGCGACCGACTCGGCGAGCGTCGCGAACAGCACGGTCGCCCACAGCCACACGACGATGGACCAGGCGAACACGCTCGGGTCGAACGCCGCGAGCAGCGTGGTCGCCGCCGCCCCGAGCTCGACCACGAACAGCACGGGCGAGGCCACCAGCTCGCGCGGGTCGAGCTTGCGGAACGCGCCGGGCAGCGCAGCCTTGACCTGAGCCCACGAGAGCGAGGCACCGCGCCGGGGCCCGGCCTTGCGGCCGCCGGTCGGACCAGCCGAGCCGGAACCGCCCACGGCATCGGCGGTTCCTCCCTCGACAGCACCTGGTGCGCCCCCAGCGACAGGAAGCAGCACCGCGTCCGACGTATCGAGCAGCGTGTCGCCGCGGGGGGCGGGGCGGGTCGTGGCGGGTCTGGCGGAGGACCGAGGAACGAGGTCCTCGGGAAGACCCGCCCCGCCCCCCGCGGGGACGCGCCCAGAGGGAGTGACGGAAGAAGAGGGATTCATGAGAGCGACTCCACGATGGGACCGAGCGACAGCACGGGGACGAAGGTGAGCCCGACGACGACCAGGGCGACGGTCCCGAGCACGCCCACGAACAGCGGCTGGTGCGTCGGGAGGGTGCCCGCGGTGGCGGGGACCGTCCTCTGGGAGGCGAAGCGTCCGGCGAGGGCCAGGACGAGGGCGATGGGGATGAAGCGGCCGGCGAGCATCGCAATGCCCAGGGCCGTGTTGTAGAAGGGCGTTCCGGACGTGAGCCCGCCGAACGCCGACCCGTTGTTGTTGGCCGCGGACGTGAACGCGTACAGGACCTCGGACAGCCCGTGCGGGCCGGCCTCCTGGATGCCGGCCTGGCCGGCGGGGAGCGCGATCGCGAGCGCCGTGCCGACGAGCACGAGGAACGGGACCGTGAGGATGTACAGCGCCACGAGCGTGATCTCCTGGCGACCGATCTTCTTGCCCAGGTACTCGGGCGTGCGCCCGACCATGAGCCCCGAGACGAACACCGCGACGATCGCGAGCATGAGCATCCCGTACAGGCCCGACCCCACGCCGCCCGGCGCGATCTCGCCGAGCATCATGGTGAACATCGTGACGCCGCCACCTGGCGCGGTCAGGGAGTCGTGCATCGCGTTGACCGCACCTGTGGAGGTGCCCGTGGTCGACGCGGCGAACAGGGCGCTCGCGGCGAGGCCGAAGCGGGTCTCCTTGCCCTCCATGGCGCTGCCCGCGGCGAGGGGCGCGGCGCCGGGCCCGGCCATCTCGGCCCAGGTGATGAGCGCGACCGAGACGAACCACAGCGCGCCCATGGCCCCGAGGATCGCCCAGCCCTGGCGCTTGTCGCCGACCATGAGGCCGAACGTGCGGGGCAGGGTGAAGGGGATCACGAGGATGAGGAAGATCTCGAACAGGTTGGAGAACGGGCTGGGGTTCTCGAGGGGGTGCGCCGAGTTGGCGTTGAAGAACCCGCCACCGTTGGTGCCGAGCTCCTTGATGACCTCCTGCGAGGCGACGGGGCCACCGAGCACGTGCTGCGTGCCGCCCGCGACGGTGTCGATCGCGGTGTGCGCGTCGAAGTTCTGGATGACGCCCGTGGCGAGCAGGACGAGCGCGCCGACGAACGCCATGGGGAGCAGGATGCGCACGCAGGTGCGGGTCAGGTCGGACCAGAAGTTGCCGACGCGCCCGTCGGTGCCCGAGCGCATGAAGCCGCGGATGAGCGCGACGGCGACCGAGATGCCGACGGCCGCTGACACGAAGTTCTGCACCGCGAGCCCGGCCATCTGGAGCAGGTGCCCCGCGGCGGCCTCGCCCGAGTACCACTGCCAGTTGGTGTTGGCCACGAACGAGACGGCGGTGTTCCAGGCGCCGGCCGGGTCGAACGCGGAGAACCCGAGGTTCATGGGCAGGTGCTGCTGGAGCCGGGCGAGCCCGTAGAGCAGCAGGAGCGAGGCCGTCGAGAAGCCGAGCAGCGAGAGCAGGTAGGTGCTCCACCTCTGCTCGGCGTCGGGGTCGACGCGCATGATCCGGTACCCGGCCTTCTCGACGCGCAGGTGGCGCGGGGAGGTGAAGACGCGGGCCATGTAGGCGCCGAGCGGGGCGTGCACCGCGGCGAGCGCGAGGAGCAGCAGCGCGATCTGCCCGACGGCGAGCCATACCCCGGGCTGCTGCGACGCGACCTCGCCGACCGCCTGGGTCGCCGTCGTCTGGATCAGCACGCTGGTCTGGGTCAGCACGGTCGCGCTCACCGGACCTTGTCGCTGCGGAGCAGGGCGACGAACAGGTAGCCGAGCAGCACCACGACGGCGCCGAGCCCGACCCAGTCGAGGACCGTCATGACGAGGACCCCCCGGAGGAGCCGTGGCGTCGCGCCACGAGGCCGACGGTGGCGAAGAACACCACGGTCAGCAGGATGTAGGCCAGGTCGGCCATCGGAGTTCTGCCTTCGGACGTCGTGCGGCGGGCGGCACCACGGGATCGTGAGCGGGTGCTCGCGGTCGGCGTGGGGGCGCGTGCCGGTGCGCAGCTCCTGCGCACACCCCAGGTCTAGGCCCTGCCGGGACGTCCGGAGCGGGCGTTGACGGGTTCTTGACGGGGGCCGGGCGGGTGTTGACGCAACCCTGACGGCAGGGACGAGCGACGGTCAGTCGGCGTCGAGGCGTTCGCGCAGCTCCTCGGCCAGGTGCAGGTCGTCGTCGAGCGCGGCGAGCGCGTCGGCGAGCAGGGGCAGCGCCTCGGCGCCGGCGAGGAACCTGGCTGCCGCGGCGTCGTCGTGCAGCTGGAGCGCGAGGTCGGCCCGCAGGACGAGGGCGCGGAAGCGCAGCCGCTCGGAGACGGTCCGGGTCCGGACGCCCTCGGCGTCGAAGGCCCGGTCGAGGATGCGGGCCGCGCCCGTCGGGTCCCCGGCCCCGCGCAGGATGCGTGCGTGCTCGACGGCGCGGGCGATGTCGGAGGGCGCGTCGACCGTGCGCCGCGGGAGGCGGCCCAGTGGCACCTCACCGCGCTGCACCACGTGTGCCTCCTCGCACTCGCCGAGCCACGTGGGCTGCTGGCGGGCTGTGTCCGATCTGTCCGTGCTCGTCCACCCTAGCCGCGACCCCCGCGGACCGCGCGGCATGTCGTTCGGCGTGCCGCCGGGAACCACCGGACAGGGCGGGCCCGCGAGCGGGCGGAGCTCTCGACGGGGCGCGGCGGCACGGGGGTCCTCGACCGTCGGGGACCCCCGTGCGCGGCCTCTGGTCGACGCCCGGCCGGTCCTGGGCGCCGCCGGGAGGTGCGGGTCAGCGCTGGACGCGCGCGCTCCCGCCCGAGGCGAGCTTGCGGACCTCGGCGAGCGACGCCGTCGACGTGTCGCCCGGCGTGGTCATCGCGATCGCGCCGTGCGCGGCGCCGTACTCCACGGCCTCCTGGATCGAGCCGAGCTCCATGAGCCCGTACGCGAGCCCCGAGGCGAACGAGTCTCCGCCGCCCACGCGGTCGAGGATCTCGAGGTCCGCGCGGTGCGTGGCCTCGGCGAAGCCCTGGACGCGCGACCACGCGACGGCCCCCCAGTCGTTGCGGGTCGCGGAGCGCACGGCACGCATGGTGGTGCCGATGACCTGGAAGTTCGGGTACTCGGCGGCCGCCGTCTCGATCATGGCGCGGAACGCCGCGGTGTCCAGGTCCGTCAGGTTCTCGTCGACGCCCTCGATCTCGAAGCCGAGGCTCGCCGTGAAGTCCTCCTCGTTGCCGATCATGACGTCGACGTACTGCGCGAGGTGGCGGTTGACCTCCTGGGCACGGGCCTTGCCGCCGATGCCCTGCCACAGCGACGGGCGGTAGTTGAGGTCGTAGGAGACGATCGTGCCGTGCCGGCGCGCGGCCTTCATCGCGGCCTCGGCGACGTCCGCGGACGACGCGGACAGGGCCGCGAAGATCCCGCCCGTGTGCAGCCATCGCACGCCGCGGCCGAACAGCTCGTCCCAGTCGACGTCGTCGGGCTTCATCTGGGCGATCGCGGTGTTGCCGCGGTCGCTCACGCCCACGGCCCCGCGCACGCCGTAGCCGCGCTCGGTGAAGTTGAGGCCGTTGCGGACCGTGCGGCCGATCCCGTCGTACGGGACCCACTGCACCCAGCTCGTGTCCAGGCCTCCCGTGAGCATGAGGTCCTCGACCAGGCGGCCGACCTCGTTGTCCGCGAGCGCCGTGACGATCGCTCCGCGCAGGCCGAAGCAGCGGCGCAGGCCGCGCGCGACGTTGTACTCCCCGCCGCCCTCCCACGCGTCGAACGAGCGCGTGGTCTTGATGCGGCGCTCGCCCGGGTCGAGGCGGAGCATGACCTCGCCCAGGGAGACGACGTCGTAGGTGCAGTCCGCGGCGGGGCGCAGGTTCAGCGGTGCGCCCGCGGGGCGGGGGGTCGTGCGGGTCATGTCGGCTCTCACTTTCCGGCGACGGCGTGGGCGGTGGCGGCGGGCGCCGCGGTGGTCAGGGAGGCCGCGAGCGCGACGGCCTGGGCGGAGCGGCGCGTGACCTCGGCGAAGTCGCGGGCCTCGACGAGCGCCTTCTCGACCATCCACGAGCCCCCCACGGCCAGGACCGAGGGCACCGACAGGTACTCGGTCGCGTTCGCGGCGCTCACGCCGCCGGTCGGGACGAACCGCAGGCCGGGGAACGGGGCGGACAGGGCCTTGATCGCAGGCACGCCGCCGTTGATCCCGGCGGGGAAGAACTTGACGACGTCGAGCCCCAGGGCGAGGGCCACCATGATGTCCGACGGCGTCGCGACGCCCGGGAAGATCGGCAGGCCGTGGTGCTGGGCGCGGCGCACGACGTCGGCGCTCAGGCCGGGCGAGACGAGGAAGCGGGCGCCGGCGTCGACGGCCTGGTCGACCTGCTCGGCGTTGACGACGGTCCCGGCCCCGGTGACGAGCTCGGGGAGCTCACGGGTGACCGCGGCGATCGCGGCACGGGCACCCGCGGTGCGGAACGTGATCTCGGCGATGGGCAGGCCGCCGTCGAGGAGGGCGGTGCCGAGCGCGAGCGCCTGGGCCTCGTCGTCCACGACGACCACGGGGACGACACGGACCCTGGCGAAGAGCTCCTGGAGGTCGGTCGGGGGCGCAGCGGGTGACATGAGGCCTCGCGTTTCGTTATAGTGAACGGGTGTTCTGGAATACGAAACCACCCTACCCGGCTGGTGCGATCACGTGGTAGCCCGTCCCGCCGGCGGCGCGACGGGCGCCCCCGGTCCCGCCGACGCACCGTCCGCGAGCCCGCTCGGCTCGGTCGACAAGGCCCTGCTGGCCCTCGAGCACCTCGCCGCGGCCGGTCCGACCGGACTGGCGCTCGGGACCCTCGCGACCGGCCTCGGTCTCAACAAGACCTCGCTGCACCGCACGCTCGCCGCGCTGCGCTTCCGCGGGTACGCCGAGCAGGACCCGACGACGGGCGCCTACCGCCTCGGCCCCGCCGCGACCGCCCTCGGCACCGTCTTCCTCGGCGAGGAGCACCTGCCCGCGCTGCTCACCCCCGCGCTCACGGCGGTCTGCGAGGCGTCGGGCGAGCTCATCCACCTGGGCGTGCTGTCCGGGCCGGAGATCGTCTACCTCGACAAGGTCGAGCCCGCCCGAGCCGTGCGCGTGTGGTCCGCGATCGGGCGACGACGACCCGCCGCCACCACGGCCCTCGGCCGGGCCCTGCTCGCGTTCCGCCCCACCGACCGGTCCGCGATGTCCTGGTACGCGGCGGCTGCGGGGGACGAGAGCCCCGTCACCGAGGACTCGCTGTGGGAGATCCTCCGCACGACCCGGGCCCGCGGCTGGGCCACCGAGACCGAGGAGAACGAGCCGGGCATCAGCTGCCTCGCCGTGCCCCTGCTGCGCGCGGGCCAGGCCGTCGCGGCGCTGTCCGTGACCGCCCCGGCCGACCGCATGGACGACGCCCGGCACGTCGAGCTCGCCCGGATGGTCGACGAGGTCGCCCGCCCCCTGCTCCCGCCGTCGCTGAGCCTGCCGGCCGACCTCGCCCCACCGGGGCGCTGACGGGCCACCGACGGACTGCCGACGGCCCCGTCGGCGAGCGGCGCCGTCGGGCAGGGAGCCGCGACGCGCCGCCGATCGCTGCGCGGTCTCGCGCGGTATGAGAGAGTTCAGATCACACGCGATCTGCCCGTCGACCCGGGCACGACGGACGAGGAGCACCGCGGCGATGACCGTACTTGTGGCCTACAACGACTCGCCACAGGGCGAGGCCGCTCTGCGGGCCGCCGCCGCCGAGGCGGTCCGGCGAGCGCTCCCCCTGGCGGTCTTCGTGCTCACCCCGCTCGAGGGCCCGCCGCAGGAGGACCCGCCGCTCCCGCCGGACCTCGCCCACCTCCTCGACGCGCTGCCCGTCGGCACGCCCGCCGCGACCGTGACCTACCGGGAGGCGCGCGTCGACCCGCCCGTCGCGATCCTCGACGAGGCCGAGCGCCTCGCCGCGAGCCTCGTCGTGATCGGCTCGCGCAAGCGCTCCCCCGTCGGCAAGTTCCTCCTCGGCAGCACCACGCAACGCGTCCTGCTCGACGCCCACGCTCCCGTCATGGTCATCAAGGCCAAGCACTAGCCCACCTCACGCCAGGAGGTCGCCGTGGACCCGGTCGTCGCAGGTCTCGTCATCGTCGCCGTCGGGCTGCTCCTGTGCTTCCTCGGCGTCGGCTCGGTCCATCTCGCGGTCATCGCGTCCGGGTTCGGCCTCGGCTGGATGCTCGGCGACCTGTTCGGCGCGAGCCAGTCGACCGCGCTGCTGATCGGCGTCCTGGGCGGGCTCGTCGCCTGGATCGCGGTGGCGTTCGTGTTCAAGCTCGCCGCGTTCTTCATCGGGATCGTGACCGGCGCGGTGATCGGCGCCAAGCTCTACGGCACGGTCTCGGGAGACTCGGGCAACTGGGTGCTCGCGGCGATCATCGTCGTCGCCGTCGCGGCGGCGTGCGGGTTCCTCGCGGACCGGTACCGGCGCCGGGCCCTGCTGTGGCTCACGACCATCGGTGGTGCGGGCATCGTGCTGGGCGGCCTGGGCCGGGTCTCCCCCGACTCCCTGGGGTTCCTGCGCGACCCGGCGCCGGGGTGGGAGCAGGTCGTGTCGTTCCTCGCGTGGGTCGCGCTGGCCCTCGCCGGCTGGGTCGTGCAGCGTCGGCTGTTCGCCAGGCGCCTGGGCATCGAGCGCGACGAGGAGCCCTCGAAGCGCTGAGTGCGGAGCAGATGCTGCCGGGGTCACCCTCCGACGACGACTTCTCCGCACCCAGCGGTGGAGACCGGGCGGCCTAGCGCACCGAGACCTCGATGAGGTTCTTCCACGGGTCGTCGAACCGCAGCGTCGCGCCGTCGTGACGCATCTGGACGCCCCGGCGGGCGAGCCGGTCGGCGAGCGCCGTGACGTCGTCCTCGGTGGGCACCGCGATCGCGACCTGCCCCAGCCCGAGCGTCGAGGCGCGCGGCCCCGCGCCCCGGCTGTTCCACGTGTTCATGGCCATGTGGTGGTGGTACCCGCCCGCCGAGACGAACAGGGCACCGGGCAGCGAGGCGGTGGCCTCGAACCCCAGGGTGTCGACGTAGAACGCGCGGGCCGTGGCGACGTCACCGACCTGCAGGTGCACGTGCCCCACCACGGTGTCGTCGGGTCCGACGACGTCGGTCGACAGCGCCCGCTCGAGCGCCTCGTCCGTGAGGTGCTGCTGCATGAAGGCGTTCGGGTCGATGTAGAGGGTGTCCATCGCGACCTGGCCGTTCTCCCAGGTCCAGGTCTCGCGCGGGCGGTCGTGGTAGAGCTCGACGCCGTTGCCCTCGGGGTCCGTGAAGTAGAACGCCTCGGAGACCAGGTGGTCGCCGCTGCCGACGAACGTGCTGGGCGCGGTGCGTGCGACCGAGGCGACGGCCGCGGCGAGGGCGGGGGCGTCGTCGAACAGCAGGGCCGTGTGGAACAGGCCGGCCTCGCCGCGGCGGGCGAGCGGCAGGTCCTTGCCGCGGCGCAGCACCACGAGCGGCGTCGCGCCGCGCCCCAGGACCACGGTCTCGTCGCGCGAGCCGGTCCCGGCACCGGGGATCGACGCGAGCAGCGCGTCCGACGGCGTCAGCACGGCCAACGAGAGCGCGTCGCGGTAGTAGCGGGTCATCAGGTCGAGGTCGGCGACGTGCAGCGTCACGGCGTCCATCGAGGTGTCGGCCGAGAGCAGGTCCTTGGTCGCGAAGCCGGTGTCGTCCGTGCCGGGAACGCTCGTGGTGTGGTCAGTCATGGTGTCCTCCGTCCAGGGCCGGGTGCCGACCTCTGACTCCAGAATAGTTGATGCTTCAACTAAATGGAAGCGGGGCCGTCGCGGACCTCCGCCCGCCGGGCCTGCGCGCAGGGTTGCGGGGGGGGCCCCCCCCCGGCGTGTCGCAGCGCAACCCCGGCCCGGCGAGAGGTCGGCAGCAACCCGGCGTCACGCGGCCGACGTCACGCTCACCGCAGCCTTCAAGCCCTCGGCGAGCGGCGTCGTCGGGCGCCCGATGAGGTGCGACAGCTCACCCGACGTCTGGCCGAGCAGGCCGGCACGCGTTCCCGCGTCGAGCGCGACGACGAAGCCCGCGGTCCCCTCGTCGAGGCCCGCGTCGAGCAGGGCCTGGGTGTGGACCTCGGGGGTCACGTCCTGGTAGACGACCTCGCGGCCCACGATCTCGCCGATGGTCGCGGCCAGGAACGGGTGGTCCCACGCGACGTCGCCCGAGAGCTCGTGGAGAGCACCCTCGAGCGAGGGGTCCGCGTCCGCCGCGACGAGGACCGCAGCGGCCGCTTCCGCGTAGTCCTTGCGGCTCGCCGACGCGACGAGGCCGTCGCCGACGCTGCCGAGCACCACGCCGGTCTCGCGCGCTTGCTCGACCGTGCCGAGGTAGTTCTCGGTGTACCAGCCGTTGCGCAGGATCGTCGCGGTCAGGCCCGACGCCTCGATCAGCTCCTCGGTCGCCTTGTGCTCGGGAGCCAGGACCAGCGTGGACGTCGCGGCCTGCGACACGCTCGTGTAGACGAGGTGGCGTACGCCGGCGGCCTGGGCGGCCTCGACGACGTTCGCGTGCTGCTGGACCCGCTGCCCCACCTCGGAGCCCGAGACCAGGAGGAGCACGTCGACCCCGTCGAACGCAGGGGCGAGGGTCTCGGGTCGCGAGTAGTCGGCCTCGCGGACGACGACGCCGCGCTCGGCGAGGTCGGCGGCCTTGGCCGGGGTGCGGACGGCCGCGACGATCCCCTCGGGGGCGACGCCGCGCTCGAGGAGCGAGTCGACGACGAGGTGTCCGAGGTGTCCGGTGGCGGCGGTGACGGCGATCATGTGGTCCTCCTGGAAGGGGTGGTGGGTACCGCGACAGCCTGGCACTAACTTTTCGTAAGT
Organism: Oerskovia sp. 140933; assembly: GCF_059651515.1. NCBI lineage: Bacteria > Bacillati > Actinomycetota > Actinomycetes > Micrococcales > Cellulomonadaceae > Oerskovia > Oerskovia sp. 140933. The sequence continues at coordinate 166,002 of NZ_JAMXIO010000003.1, read as the reverse complement.
GCAATCCGATCCGCAGTGCAAGCAAAGTCACAGTGCTCACGATCGGCCTGCACGCTAGGCTGATCCCGTGACCACCCTCCAGCCCGCGACCGACCCGACGGGACCGTCCGACGAGATGATCGCCGACGTGTTCCAGCGCGGCTGCACGTCCCGCCACGCGCTCGAGACCGTGACCGGCCGCTGGGGTGTCCTGACCGTCGCCGGCCTGCGCGACGGGGCCGTCCGCTTCAACGCCCTGCGCCGACGCATCGACGGGGTGAGCGAGAAGATGCTGGCCCAGACCCTCCAGGGGCTCGAACGGGACGGCCTGGTCGTGCGCGAGGTCCGCGCGACCATCCCGCCGCACGTCGAGTACTCGCTCACCGACCTCGGCCGGGCCGTCGCGGACAAGCTCGTCGGGCTCCTGGACGTCCTCGAGGCGGCCGTCCCCCAGGTCGCGGCCGCCCAGGAGGCGTACGACGCACGCACCGCGTGCTAGCACTGCCGCCACGCGCCGCCCGGCCCCCGCTGCGTAGACTCGCGAGCATGACTGCCGTCGCCCTCGGGCTCCCCCGCGTGCGCCCGACCGGGGCACCGAGCACCCTGGGACGCCCGGACACCGAGGCGCTCGTCGACCGCTACGGACGCGTCGCGCACGACCTGCGCGTGTCCGTCACGGAGAAGTGCTCGCTGCGCTGCACGTACTGCATGCCCGCCGAGGGGCTCCCGGCGATCCCCCGCGAGGACCTGCTGACCCCTGCGGAGATCGGGCGGCTCGTCGGGATCGGCTACCGGGCGGGCATCCGGGACGTGCGGTTCACGGGTGGCGAGCCGCTCATGCGCCCCGACCTCGCGGAGATCGTCCGACGCACGCGCGCGGCCGCCCCGGGCGTGCGGATCTCGATGACGACCAACGCGATCGGGCTCGACAAGCGCGTCGACGAGCTCGTCGACGCCGGGCTCGACCGCGTCAACGTCTCGCTCGACAGCATCGACCGTCGCCACTTCGCCGAGCTCACGCGCCGCGACCGGCTCCCCCAGGTGCTCGCGGGCATCCAGGCGGCCCTCGACGCGGGCCTGTCCCCCGTCAAGCTCAACGCGGTCCTCATGCCGGAGACCCTCGCGGGAGCGGCAGACCTCCTCGCGTGGGCCGTCGAGCACGGGTGCCGGCTGCGGTTCATCGAGCAGATGCCGCTCGACGCGGACCAGAACTGGGACCGGGACCAGCTCGTCTCGGCCGAGCGCCTGCTCGACGTCCTGGGCGCCCGCTTCGACCTGACCCCCGTGGGACGCGAGGACCCGTCGGCGCCCGCCGAGGAGTGGGCCGTCGACGGCGGCCCCGCGACCGTGGGGATCATCGCGTCGGTCACCCGGTCGTTCTGCGGCGACTGCGACCGGACCCGCCTCACCGCGGAGGGGACCGTGCGCTCGTGCCTGTTCGGGAACGAGGAGGTCGACCTGCGCGCCCTCCTGCGCACCGAGGGGCACGACGCCGCCGCCACCGACACCGACACCGCGATCGTCGCCGCCTGGCAGGGGGCCATGTGGGCCAAGCCGTTCGCGCACGGCCTCGACCGCGGGGCACCGGACACGGGGGCGATCGGCGGTCCGGCCGACGACCCCGAGGCCTTCGCACGCACCGAGCGCAGCATGGGGGCGATCGGGGGCTGAGCGGCACCCGGGACGTGTCCAAGATCATCGTCGGTGGGGTGCCCTGAGCCGCAGCATCCCGCGCCTGACGACGCCCCGAGCCCTACGATGGAGGCGTGTCCCTCCTCGACCTTCCCCGCGACAGCCATACCTCCACCGAGCCCCCTACCCGGACGGACGCCCTCCCCGTCCACCGCCCCGGCCCCAGCCGCCTCACGGCCGGACCGAGCACCGTCCTGGGGACCGTGCTCGGCGTCGCGGTGGGTGCGGTCGTGCTCGCGGGACCGGGCCTGATCCTGGGCGCGCTGGTCGGCATCGGGTTCGGCCTCCTGAAGGACAACCCCCGCGTCTGACGCCACCTCGCCGGGGTGCGGTCGACGACGCCCGCGCCCCTACAACCCGACCCACTCCGAGTCACCGTCGGTGAAGTGCTGGCGCTTCCAGATGGGCACCTCGGCCTTGATGCGCTCGACGAGGAGCGAGCAGGCCGCGAACGCCTCCGCCCTGTGCCCCGAGGCGACGCTCGCGACGAGGGCCACGTCCCCGACCGTCAGCACGCCGTACCGGTGGACCGCGGCCACACGCAGCCCGGTCTCGGCCGCGACGTCCGCGCAGCACCGCCGCAGGACCTCGGTCGCGTCGGGGTGCGCCTCGTAGTCGAGGCCCGTGACGTCGCGTCCGCCGTCGACGTCGCGCACGACGCCCCGGAAGGTCACGACGGCGCCGCACTCGCGCGAGGACACCGCCGCCTCCACGTCGCGCACCAGGGAGTCGTCGAGCACGTCGACCGTCACGCGGGACACGTCGTCCGCCGTCATCTCGTCCTCTGCTCCCGGGGTCTCGCTCACAGCCTCACCACCCGCACGCTCTCCCCTGCCTCGACGCGTCCGACGTCCTCGGGGACCTCGACCAGCGCGTCGGCCGCGGCCATGGTCGCCACGAGGTGGGAGCCCGCACCGCCGACGACCTCGACCGTCCCGCCGGGCCCGAGCCGTCCGCGCAGCATCTGCTGCTTGGTGGGCGGGGAGTCGATCGCGCCGGTCACGGTGCGTGTCTCGACCTCGCGGGCGGGACGTCCCGCCGCCCGTTCGAGGACGGGGCGAGCGAAGACGACGAACGACACCTGGGCGCTCACGGGGTTGCCCGGGAACGTGAGGATGGGCGTGCCCTCGTAGGTCCCGAAGCCCTGAGGCCCGCCCGGCTGCATCGCGACGGACCGGAAGGTCACACCGTCCCCGAGGGTGTCCTTGACGACCTCGTAGGCGCCCTGGCTCACGCCGCCCGACGTGAGGACCAGGTCGGCCTCCTCGGCGGCGCGTGCCAGGAGCGCGGCCAGCTCGCGGGGGTCGTCCCCTGTCCGCCCCGTCAGGACGACGTCGGCTCCAGCACGTCGTGCGGCGGCCGCGAGCCCGTGCAGGTTCGCGTCGTACACCTGCCCGGTGGCTGCCGCCCGGCCGGGTTCGACCACCTCGGTCCCGGTCGAGACCACCGCGACCCGCACCCGCGCCCGGACGTCGAGGGAGGCCACGCCGCACGACGCCGCGGCCGCGAGGTGGTGCGGCCCCAGCAGTGTCCCGGCGGGCAGCACCAGGTCGCCGCCGCGCACGTCCGACCCGACGTCCCGCACGAACTCCCCGGCGGCCCGCGGCGCCCGCACCCCCACGTCGGTCCCGACGGCCCCGCGCGCAGGTCCGGCCGGGTGCGCCCCGAAGCGCACGGCGTCGGTGTCCTCGACGGGCACGACGGCGTCGCTCCCCTCCGGCACGACGGCTCCGGTCATGATCCTGGCCACCGTTCCCGGGGCCAGGGCCGCGGGGGTCCCGGGGCCGGCGGGGACCTCGGCGACGACGGGCAGCACGACCGGCGCCCCGTCCGTAGCCGTGGCCACGTCGGCGGACCGCACCGCGTAACCATCCATCTGCGAGCTGCGGAACGAGGGCAGGTCGACCGGAGCGAGCAGGTCCGCCGAGAGCACGCGGTCGAGCGCGTCGGCGAGCGCCACCCGGTCGGTGCCACGCCCCGCGAACGGGGGCCAGAGCAGCGCCTCGACCTCGCGACGGTGCTGCTCGACGCTCACGCGGACGGCCCCCGCCGCCTGCCGGTGCTCTCCCGAGGGGGCGCCAGGACGCCCCGTCGGGGGCGGCGCCGTCGGGCCGGGGGTCGTCCTCCCGGGCGCTGCCTGGTCTGCCGTCACGTCGTCTCCTCGCCTGCGCACGGACCGGCCGCCCGCCGGACGGCCACGGGGCAAGCCTGTCACGATCCGCGGGCCGGGGGCGCGAGCGTCCCGCCCGTTGCGCCGTGCGCGACGCGCTGCGACCGTGGAGCGGTGACGCCCGAGCCGCCCACCCCGCCTGCCGGGAACCGCCCGCTGCTGCCGACGCTCGACCAGCGGCCCGGTCCTCCGCTGCGCTTCCCCGTGCGGCCCGTCGCGCCCGCGGTCCGGCAGTTCCTCTCGACCGAGGCCGGCGGCGCGGTCCTGCTGCTCGCCGCGACCGTGATCGCGCTCGTGTGGGCGAACTCGCCGTGGTCGGGCGCGTACGACGACCTGTGGGCCACCACGGCCGGGATGCACCTGGGCGGGTGGTCGCTCGACATGGACCTGCACCACTGGGTCAACGACGCCGCCATGGCGATCTTCTTCCTGGTCATCGGGCTCGAGATCAACCGCGAGGTCACGAGCGGCGAGCTCCGCAACCGTCGGACGGTCGCGGTCCCCGCGCTGGGCGCGCTGGGCGGCCTCCTGGTGCCCGCCCTCGTCTTCCTGGCGTTCAACGCCGGCACCGACGCGCAGCACGGCTGGGGCATCGTGATGTCGACCGACACGGCGTTCCTCGTCGGGGTCCTCGCGCTGTTCGGCCCGCGCTGCCCCGACCGGCTCCGGCTGTTCCTGCTGACGCTCGCGGTCGTCGACGACATCGGGGCCATCACGGTCATGGCCGTGTTCTACAACGACGGCGTGTGGCTCCCCGGGCTGGCGATCGCGGGCGTGCTGGTGGCCGCGATCCTCGTGATGCGCTGGCTCGGGGTCTGGCGCCTCGCGCCGTACGTGGGCGTGGGCCTGGCGCTGTGGCTCGCGGTCTACTCCTCGGGGGTCCACGCAACCCTCGCGGGCGTGCTCGTCGGGCTGCTCGTCCCCTCGCGCCGGGCCCGGCGCGACCAGGTCGACGACGTCCCGGGCTACGCCCAGCGGCTGCGCGAGGAGACGACGGCGGAGCGGGAGCACCTGACCGAGCTCGCCGCGCGCGCAGCGGTCCCCGCGAGCGACCGTCTCCAGCGCGTCCTGCACCCGTGGAGCGCGTACGTCGTGGTCCCCGTCTTCGGCCTGGCCAACGCGGGCGTGCACCTCGACGCCGAGTCGCTGTCGGCCGCGATGACGTCCCGCCTCACGATCGGCGTCGCGGTCGCGCTCGTGGTGGGCAACGCCGTCGGGATCTTCGGCGCCTCCGCCCTCGCGCTGCGGCTGAACCTGGGAGACCTGCCCGGGCGCGTGCGCTACTCGCACCTGCTGGGCGGCGCGATGCTCGCCGGGATCGGGTTCACCATCTCGCTGTTCATCGCCGAGCTCGCCTTCGACGACGAGGTGCTGATCGAGCAGGCGAAGATCGGCATCCTCGTGGGGTCGCTGGTCGCGGCGGTCCTGGGCTCGGTGACGCTGCGCATCCTGGGCGAACGCCTGCCGCTGTGCTCGCCCGAGTCCACGGGACCGCCCCCGGGGCTGCCGCCCCGGCCGTGGCGGTCGCCGGAGGCGGCGGCGGACGCCGGCGCGTAGCGGACCGAGGAGGGGACCGAGGAGGGGAACCGGCGCCGTCGACCCGGCTCCCTCCGCGCGCGCGGACGGTCCCCGGTACCTAGGCTGACCTCGAGGCCAAGGCCTTGACCTCGAGCCCACGCCGCCTGCCCGGACAGGCGGCCCAGCCAGAGCCGAGGCGCACGCCATGGGTACGGGACCGGAAGGCAACGCCCCCGCTGGGCGGGGGAACCGGCGGCTGATGCTGCTGCTCGCGGCGGCGATGTTCGTGCTGGTCGTGGACACGTCCCTGATGAACGTGTCGATCTCCGCAGTCATCAGGGACCTGGACACGACCGCCAGCGGCGTGCAGTCCGCCATCGCGCTCGAAGCGCTCGTCTCGGCCGCGTTCATCCTGATCAACAGCAAGGTCGGCGACCTGATGGGGCGCAAGCGGGCCTACGTCCTGGGCCTGCTCGCCTACGCCGCCGGGGCGCTGGCCATGACGTTGGCTCAGAGCCTCACCGCCATCATCGTGTTCTGGGCGGTCGTCGGAGGGCTCGGGGCCTCGTTGCTCCTGCCGGCGATGCAGTCGCTGATCCACGGCAACTTCTCGGGGGCCGACCAGAAGAAGGCGTACGCGCTCGTCGGCGCGTCGGCCGCGATCGCCGCGGCGATCGGGCCGCTGCTCGGCGGGTTCGTCACGACCTACCTGTCGTGGCGGGTCGGGTTCGGGGTCGAGGTGCTCATCATCGTCGTCGTCCTGAGCCAGATCCGCCTGGTGCGGGACGTCCCCTACACCGGGTCCCGCCAGGTCGACGTCGTCGGCGCCGCCCTCTCCGTGGTCGGCATGGGCGGCGTGGTGCTCGGGATCCTCGTCTGGCAGGAGGGCGGCGAGTACGTCGGGCTGCTCATGCTCGTCGGCGTCGTCGCGCTCGTGCTGCTCGCGCGGTGGCTCGTACGACGCGCGCGCCGGCGCGAGGTCCCCCTGCTCGACCCGGACCTGTTCCGGCACCCGACCTTCACGACGGGCGTCACGGGGCAGATGCTGCAGCAGGTCACCCTGGGCGGGGCGATGATCGCCCTGCCCCTGTTCCTCCAGATGACCCTCGAGTACGACGCGCTCCAGGCGGGCCTGGCCCTGTCCCCCCTCTCGCTGACGATGTTCGCCGCGGCGGTCGTCGCGGGCAGGAGGGCCGGGCGCCGGCGCCCCGCCGTGATCATCCGGGCGGGCTTCCTGCTGGCCTGCCTCGGGATCGCGATCATCATCCCCTTCGTCCCCCGGGTGGACAGCGGCTGGTACCTGGTCCTGCCGCTCGTCGTCACCGGGTGCGGCCTGGGGCTGCTCGTCTCGCAGCTCAACAACTACACGCTCGCCCCCGTCGACGAGGAACGGGTCAGCGAGGCCGCGGGCGTCAACTCGGCCGCCGGGTCGTTCGGGCTCTCGTTCGGCCTCGCGATGGCCGGCGGGATCATGCTCGCCTCCCTCTCGCTCCTGTTCACCCAGATGACGGGGTCCAGCCAGGTCATCCCCCCGGCGCAGCAGCAGCAGATCGTCGCGGCGCTCGAGGACGACGCCGAGATCATGAGCAACACCCAGCTCGCCGAGCAGATCACGGGACAGCCCCCCGCGGTGGAGGCCGAGGTGCTGGCGATCAACGACGACGCCCGCGACCGCTCGCTCCAGCTCGCCCTGCTGGTGCCCCTGCTCGCTGCGCTGCTCGGGCTCGTCACCTCGTTCCGCATGGTGCGGCTGCCCGACCAGGAACCGAGGTCGTCGCTCGACGGGACGAGCCTCGCCTGACGCCGACGCCCCCCGCCCCCGGCGCGCGAGCAAACCCGTCGGCGCGGGGACGGACCCGTCGGCGCGGGGACGGGCCCGCAGCCCGGAGGAGGCTCAGGCGCCCTGACCGGGTGACGGTCGCGACCCCCGGTGCTCGCCCGCGAGCGCGGCGGCCACCGCGGCCCGGACCCCGTCCTCGGTCACCCGCCCGCGGTAGCGCTCGCCGTCGACGAACAGCGTGGGAGTGCCCCGCACGCCGAGAGCCGTCCCGGCCAGGTAGTCCCGCTCGACGGCGTCGCCGTGCTCCTGCGCGGCCTCACCGACGACGCTCGCGCCGTCGAGGCCGAGCGTCTGCGCCCAGTGGGCCAGGCCGACGTCGTCGAGCCGGTCCTGGTGCGCGAACAGCAGGTCGTGCATCTCCCAGAAGCGCCCCTGGGCCCCGGCGGCCTCGGCAGCGAGCGCCGCCGTGAGCGCGTAGGGGTGGACCTCGAACAGCGGGAAGTGGCGGAAGACGAGCCGGACCGCACCTCCGGACTCCTCGACGACCGCGCGCAGGACGGGCGCCGCGTCGTGGCAGTACGGGCACTCGAGGTCACCGAACTCGACGATCGTCACCGGCGCCGCCGGGTCGCCGAGGACGTGGGCGCCCGGAGGGACGAGGGCTGCCGCGAGCCCGACGGGACCGCCCGGCGAGCCGGTCCTGCCGGGCGTACCGTCGGGGTCCGCCGTGCTCTGCGTCATGCGCCCCAGCCTCACACCTCGTCGACGTCGACGCGCGTCACGTGCCCGGGCGTCGACCCGCCACGGAGCCAGGCGAGCAGCTCGGCGACGGTGTCCACCGGCCCGCGGGCCGTCACGAGCACGGTCCCGTCGGGGAGGTTCTGCGCGTCGCACTCCAGGCCCAGCGCGCCGGCCCGGCGACGCGTCGCCCACCGGAAGCCGACGCCCTGGACGTGGCCGTGCACGAGCGCGCGCAGCGCACCCTCGTCCCGGCGGTCGCGCGGGTCGTCGCCCGTCACGCCTACTGCCACAGCCCGAGGATCGCGCCCATGACGGCGAGCGCGATCACGTCGTGCAGGCCGTCGATCAGGGTGAGGCGGGTGGGCAGGCGCGCGAAGCCGTGGTGGATCACGTGTCCGCCGGCCCGGAAGACGAGCCCGACGACCGCGCCGAGCACCAGTCCCTCCCAGAGGCCGTGGACGCCGGTCGCGAGGAAGAGCGCGCCGAGGAGGATCGCGGTGAGCAGCGAGGTGACCGCGGTGGCGGCGAAGCGGGGCCAGACGCCGTCGACCGCGTTCATCTCCTCCGCGGTGAGCCCGACGAGGTTCGCCCACTGCCGTCCGAGCGCCCCGGTCGAGTAGTACAGGTAGCCGACGGCGAACGCGGACAGGGTGGCCACGAGCACGGCCCACCAGTTGAGGTCGCCGATCGCGTCCAGCCATGCCATGTCCCGCTCCTCCCGCGTGCGTGGCGTGGCGCCCACCTGCCCGCGGCGGGGCGCGTCACCGTCTTCCAGGCTAGCCACGCCGGGTCGAGGTCGCCGCTCGTCAGGTCAGGACGAGTCTGCGGGGCGCGTCGGTGAACGTCAGGACGGGTTCGACGGCGAGCGCGTCACCGGCCGACTCCTTCCACCAGGCGATGTTGACCGCGTGCTTGGCGTAGGGGGACGAGGGGTCGGCGGCGAGGGCGAGCGCGACGTCGGACAGCAGGACGTCGTCGATGTAGCCCTGCGCGAGGGGGACGCCGGCGAGGAGGCGCCGGGTGCCCTTGAACCGTGGTCGGTGCTTGAGGCGTTTCGCGGTGTTGAGCAGCCGGTACGCGAGGCGCGGCGTGAACCGGGCGACGACCTCGGGGGCGTCGTCGAGCTGGTCGAGGACCCGGTCCGGGGAGAAGGTGAGCCCCCACGCCGCGGCCTCCCCCATCATCCACAGCAGCGCGACGTCGGACAGGCCCGACGACGCGTTCCCCCCTCCCACGTCGCTGTGGGCGCCCGGGAACCAGACCTGCTTGACGCCGCCGGGCCGGTCGTCGTCGGCCGGCACGTCCCACAGGCACGGCTCGAACGTGAGGCGCCGCTCGTCGATCGCGAGCGCCTGCCGCGCGCACTGGACCGAGCCCGACAGGCGCACGTCGTGGAACCTGCTCCGGCGGCGGGTGAGACCGGGAACACCCAGGGCGCCCACGGTGTCGAACACGCCGAGGAACGTGATGGGGACCTGCGGGTAGCAGTGCTCGTGGAACGCCGCGAGGCGGGCGCGCCGCCCCGGCGAGTGGTCGCGGTACAGGTCCTCGGCCTCCGCCAGCAGGTTCCCGGCCCGGCGCTGCGCGAGGGCGTCCGCCGTCAGCAGCCCGACGCTCGCGATCATGCCGGCGACGCTCCGCGCGGTGTACGCGCCCCGGCTGAAGCCGAACACGTAGATCTCGTCGTCGGGCTCGTAGTTGAGCGCGAGGTCGCGGTACCCGGCGACGACGTTGCGGCTCAGCCCGTACCCGAAGGCACCGCCCAGCAGGGCGTCGACCCGGTAGCCGCGGGCGCCGACCCCTTCGACCGAGAAGACCATCTGCTGGATGCCGTCGGGCCCTATCCCCGTGTGGACGGACCGGGCGATCTTCTCGATGTTCGACACGCTCGCCCTGACCGGTGAGTTCCACGTCCCGTCGCAGCACAGCACCAGGCGTTTCATGGCTCCTCCTCGAACCACCCCGCCGTCGTCGGCGGGCCTACCTGGAGGGAGAGTCGGCCGTCGCGGGCTGATGCGTCCTGCCGGTCAGTGGTGCACGTGCGCGGGCACCCCGGTGGACCCCTCGATCTCCGCCTCCGCGATGCCGAGCAGCCGGTCGGCCAGGGCGCGCAGCGCGCGGGCCGCGGCGACGTGGTCGCCGATGGCCTCGATGCCGGTGTCGCCGGGGTCCTTGCGAGCCCTGCCCACGGCATGGAGCTCGGCCGGGACGTCTCCGACCAGGATGGCCTCCGCCGTCGTGCGTCCTTCGCTCTCCACGAGGCTGACCTGGACGTGCCACGACTTCGAGTGCACGGGAACCGTGACCTCGTGCGCCTCGGCCCCCTCGACGGGCGCACGGACCATGGTGTCGGGGCCGGGGAACACGAGAGAGCGTTCGCCCGTGTCGGCCCACTCGACCAGGTAGGGCGGCGAGCCGTCCTCGTGCTGCACCTCGACGACCATGCCGTCGCGGACCGCGCCGCCGACCACCCCTGAGGCTCGGATGATCCTGTCTCCCACCGCTGCCTTCATCGCGCACCTCCTGGCTGAGGACCTTCTTCCATCATGCGCTCGGCGAGCCGCGCGCGAAAGCGCGCCGCGTGACGGCCGTACGGGGTCGCCCGGCCCGGGCGACCCGGCTCGACGCAGCCGGCGGCCCGGATCAGCGCAGCCGGCGCAGGAACTCCCGGGTGCGTTCGCGCTGCGGGTCCCCGAGGACCTGCTGGGGCGTGCCGCGCTCGTGCACTCGACCCTGGTGCAGGAACGCGACCTCGTCGGCGACCTCGCGCGCGAAGCCCATCTCGTGGGTCGCGACGAGCATGGTCACGCCCTCGGCCCGCAGGTCGGCGAGCAGGTCGAGGACCTCGCCCACGAGCTCGGGGTCGAGCGCCGAGGTGACCTCGTCGAGGAGCAGGAGCTCGGGCGAGGACACGAGCGCCCGCGCGATCGCGGCCCGCTGCTGCTCGCCGCCGCTGAGCTGGTCGGGGTAGGCCGTCATGCGGTGCGCGAGGCCGACACGGCGCAGCATGGCCTCGGCGGCGGCCTCCGCCTCGGCGCGACCCCGCTTGTGCACGAGGCGGGGCGCGAGGGTCACGTTGTCCATGACCTTCATGTGCGGGAACAGGTTGTACGACTGGAAGACGAGCCCCATGCGGGCCCGGACGGCGTTCGCGTCCAGGCGCGGGTCGGCCACGTCCTGCCCGTCGAGCAGGATCTCGCCGTCGTCGATCTCCTCGAGGAGGTTCACGACGCGCAGCAGCGTCGACTTGCCCGAGCCCGACGCCCCGACGAGCACGACGCAGCGGTGCTCGTCGACGTCGAGGTCGATCCCGTCGAGGACCAGGCGCTCGCCGTACGTCTTGCGGATCCCGCGCAGCGACAGCAGGTGGCTCATCGGATGGCCCCCGCGCCGCTCACGGTCGCGAGCGAACCGCGCCAGCCCTGGCGCGCCGAGTAGACGTCGACCACGCGCGTGAGCGGGATCGAGACGAGCAGGAACAGGACGCCCGCCACGACGTAGGGCGTGAAGTTGTAGCTGCCCGAGGCCGCGATCTGCGCGGCCCGGATCGCGTCCACCGCGCCCAGGATCGAGATGAGCCCCGAGTCCTTCTGGAGCGAGACGAGGTTGCTCGCGAGCGGTGCCGTCACGTGCCGCACGGCCTGGGGCAGGACGACCCTGCGGGTCGTCTGGGCCCGCGTCAGCCCGAGCGAGCGGGCGGCCGAGACCTGCGAGGGGTGCACCGACTCGATCCCGGCCCGGAACACCTCGGCCAGGTAGGCGGTGTACGTGAGGATGATCGCGAGCGCGCCGAGGAAGGCCCCGGAGGTCGGCAACCACTCGAGGCGCAGCGCCGGCAGGCCGAACCCGACGAGCAGGAGCACCAGGAGCAGCGGCACACCGCGGAACACGTCGACGTACGCGACCGCGAACGCGCGCAGCGGGAACAGGGCCGGGACGCGGCTCGTGCGGATCACGGCGAGCGTCATCCCGAGCACGACGCCGATCACCGACGCCACGACCCACACGCGCAGGTTGAGCCACAGGCCCTCGGCGATCGCGGGCAGCGAGTCCCACGCGCTCTGCGGGGAGAAGAACGCGTCGCGCGTGCGCTCCCAGCCGGGGGCCGTGGTCACCACGACGTACAGCACCACGACCACGAGCACGGTCGAGAGCGCGGAGACCCACGCGGCCCGACGGCGTCGCGCACGCCGGTAGGAGTCCCTCGCCACCGCGAGCGGTGACGGGGTCCAGCCCGCGCTCGCGGGGCGAGCGCCGTCGTCGGGCAAGCCGTCGTCCGCCGGTGCGACGCCCGGCGCGCCCCCGCTCACCTCAGCCCAGCTCGGGGATGTCGTCCGACTTGAGCCACGTCGTGCGCAGCTCGGCGAGCGTGCCGTCCTCCTCGAGCGAGTCGACCGCGGCCGAGACGCAGTCCGTGAGGACCGAGCCCAGGTCGAGGACCAGACCGTACTGCTCGACCGTGCCCTGGTCCGGCAGCGTGCCCACGACCACGGAGTCGGGGAAGTACTCGGTCGAGGCCGCGACGCCCTGGTCGACGTCCATGATCATCACGTCGATCGTGCCGGACTGCAGGGCCGTCATGCCGTCACCGGCACCGTTGAACGGGACGAGGTTCGCGTCCTCCCCGAACGCGGCCTTGGCGAGCGTGAGGCTCGTCTGGGCCGCCGTGACGCCGATGCGCAGGTCCTTGAGCTCGTCGAGCGTGGTGGCGCCCGCGTACGGGCCGGCCTCCTGCACGATCACGCCCTGGCGGGTCGTGAGGTACGGGCTGGAGAAGTCGACGGCCTGGCGACGCTCGTCCGAGATGGACGTCTGCCACGCCGCGAAGTCGAAGTCCTTGATGCTGGGGCTGACGATCTGCTCGAACGTCACGTGCTTCCACTCGACGTCGTCGGCGGCGTAGCCCAGGCGGTCGGCGACCTCGTAGACGAGCGCGGACTCGAAGCCCTCGCCGCTGTCGTGCTCGCCGATGTACCAGGGCGAGTACGCGTCGCCGGCCGCGACCGTCAGCGTGCCGTCCGTGCGCGTGGGCAGGGCGCCCGGCTCGCACTGTGCCGAGGCCCCGGTCCCGGCCGAGCCGGCGTCGGTCGAGGAGTCGTCGGCGGAGCAGCCCGCGAGGAGCAGGGCGGTCGAGACGGCTGCGACGGGCAGCACGGCGTTCAGGCGGCGCATGAGGACCTTCCGGGGGTCAGGGAGGGCGGCGAGGGGGCGCCGGCTGCCGCGGGTGCGCGTGCTGCCGGGACCCGCACCGACTCTACGCCGGTCCCGAGCGGTGAGACCCGGGTGCTCGCGACCGTGAGACGGTGGATCGCGTCACACCGGCTCAGTCCTCGGGCAGGTGGAGCGCGTCGAGGCGCCCCTCGGTGTCGAGCGACTCGAGGATCGAGCGCGCGATCTGGTCGAGCTGGTCGACCTGCTCCGGGGTGAGGCGGTCGATGATGTGCTCACGCACCGTCCCGACGTGGCCGGGGGCCGTCGCGACGACCTTCTGCCAGCCCGCGTCGGTCAGGACCGCGAGCGTCGCACGACGGTCCTCGGGGCAGGGCGTGCGCTCGACGTAACCGCGCCCCTCGAGGCGCTTCACGACGTGCGAGAGCCGCGGCAGGGTCGCGTTGGTCTTGAGCGCGAGGTCCGTCATGCGCAGCGTGCGGCCCTCCGCCTCGGAGAGCATCGCGAGCACGAGGTACTCGAAGTGGGTGAGCTGCGCGTCGCGCTGGAGCTGGGCGTCGAGCACCCCGGGGAGGAGCTCGGAGACGGCCTGGAGGCGCATCCAGGTCCGCAGCTCGCGGGGGGAGAGCCATCGCACGTCGTCGGTCATGGGACCAGTCTACCGGCAATGGTTGACACGACAACTAAGCGGGTCTACGTTAGTTGTATCAACAACCAATCGCGACGGGCTCCGGCCGGCGTCGCAGACCCGGAGGACCTCATGACCAGCATCACGATCATCGGCGCAGGGAACATCGCAGCAGGAGTGGCACGCATCGGCCTCGACGCCGGCGCCCAGGTCCAGGTGCTGGCGCGCGACGCCGAGAAGGCCGCAGCCCTCGGCTCGGGCGAGTCGTTCACCTCGGGCGTCGTCGGCGACGAGATCACGGGCGAGCTCGTCGTCCTCGCCCTCCCCTACCCGGCCGTGCCCGAGGTCCTGGCGCAGTACGCCGGCCGGCTCGACGGCAAGGTCCTGGTCGACCCGACCAACCCCGTCGACTTCGCGACGTTCGACTCCCTCGTCGTGCCCGCCGACTCCTCGGCCGCCGCCCAGATCGCCGCGCTCGCCCCGACCACCAGGGTCGTCAAGGCGTTCAACACGAACTTCGCCTCGACCCTCGCGAGCGGCAAGGTCGCCGACCAGTCGACCACGGTCCTGGTCGCAGGCGACGACAACGACGCCAAGGCGACGCTCGTCGACCTCGTCCGCGCGGGCGGCCTCAAGGGCGTCGACGCCGGCTCCCTCAAGCGGGCCCGCGAGCTCGAGGCCCTCGGGTTCGTGCAGATGACCCTCGCCGGCTCCGGCGCCACCCAGTGGACGACCGGCTTCACGCTCGCCGACTGACGCAGCACCCCGTCCCCGACGGGGAATGACGAAGGCCCGGTTCAGCATTCCTGCTGAACCGGGCCTTCCTGAGTAGCGGGGGCAGGATTTGAACCTGCGACCTCTGGGTTATGAGCCCAGCGAGCTACCGAGCTGCTCCACCCCGCGTCGGTGAACACCACCTTACGGGAGTTGGGCCGAGGCGCCAAATCGGGCGCCTCGCCGACGCGCCGGGCGCGGCCCGGCGCGTCAGGGCCGCGGCTCGACGACCCCGAGCCCGAACCGGAACACCCGCTCCTCGCCCGGCTCGAGCCGCACGTCCTGGGCGCAGTCCGCGCGGTTGAACGCGTTCGTGAGGGTCTCGACGGGTTCGAGGGCGATGGCGGCACGTGCCCGCTCGCCCAGCCCGTCGCCCGTGTAGACGTGCATGGCGCCGCGCTCCTGCCACGCCTCGAGGCCGGCGCCCGTCGCCGGGTCGAGGACGCGGGTGCGCGCCCGCCCGTCGGCGTCGGGGACGAGGTCCGTGAACGCGGTGTCGAGGCACGTCCCGTCGAGCGGCACCGGCCCGACGGCGCCACGCGCCACCCGGGCCGCCTCGCCGTCGAGCGGGATCATGCGGGCGTCCGTCGCGACCGTCGCGCGGGCGGGGACGTGCAGCTCCAGGCCGTCGACCGTGTCGTGGCCGGGGACCCGAACGTACGGGTGCCACCCCGCGGCGACCGGGGCCGCTCGGAGACCCACGTTGCTGAAGGACCAGGTGACGTCGAGGGTCCGCTCGGTCAGCTCGAAGCGGATGCGGGTCTCGAGGTCGAACGGGTAGCCGGCGACGTCGGCGGCCCCGATGCCGACCCCGAGGGTCAGGACGACCGGGTCCGCGACGCCCGACCCCTGGTCGCCGGACCCTGCCGCCTCGGCCACGACCTCCCAGTCGAGGAGCCGCGCGAACCCGTGCATGGTCTGGGGCTCTCCCGGGGCGACGGGCGGGACGTGGTGCGTGACGCCGTCGAACACGAAGGTGCCGTCCGCGACGCGGTTGGTGAACGGGAACATGAGCCCCGACCGGGTGGCGTCCTGGGCGAGCAGCGCACGCTCGCTCGTGTAGCCGTCGACGAGGTCGGCGATGCCCTGCGGCGCGGAGCGCGGCCCCCAGGGCGCCCTCCAGGCCAGGACCGTCGCACCGCGCAGGGCGACCACGAGCTCGGCGCCCGACGGGTGGGCGAGCGTCACCGTCGGCAGCGCGCCGAGCGTTCCCTCGACGATGTAAGCGTTGCTGCAAACGGTTGCACTGGTCATGAGGCCCCATGTTTGCCTGCCGCACCGCAAATGACAACCTGACCGACCCCGCCCCTGCCCGAGACGACGGACGCCGCCCCCGACCCTCAGGTCAGGAGCGGCGTCCGTCGTCGACCCCCTGGTCACCCCAGGGGCGACCACCAGGTCACCCGTGTCACGGGGTCGCGGTGCCCAGCGACTCCTCGGCCGCGATCGCCGTCTCGAGCGCGGACTGCAGACGTTCCTGCGCCTCGCCGTAGGCGGCGAAGTCACCGTCGGCGAGAGCCGTCTGGCCGTCCTTGATCGCCTGGTTGGCGGCCTGGAGCGCCTGGTCGAGCTGCGCGCGCGCCTCGGGGTTCTCCGTACCGGTGCCGGGCGTCGTCGTGCCCGTCCCCGGGTCGGTGCCGGTGTCGCCGGTGCCCTCGTCGGGAGGCGTGACCGTCTCGTCCGTCGGGATCTCCGGCAGGACCTCGCCACCGGCATCCCCGGCATTGGCACCCGACTCGCCGCCGAAGACCTGGTTGAGCGCCTCGTCGAGCGTGTCGGCGAACCCGACCTGGTCGCCGAAGCTGACCAGCACCTTGCGCAGGAGCGGGAACTTGGTCCCCTCCGACGCCTGGACGTACACCGGCTGCACATAGAGCAGACCGCCGCCCACCGGGAGCGTGAGCAGGTTGCCGTGGATCACGGTCGAGTTGCCGCGGCTGAGGATGTTCAGCTCGTTGGACACCGTGGGGTCCGAGTCGAACGTGTTCTGCACCTGCCCCGGTCCGGGGACCGTGGCGTTGCGCGGCAGCTCGAGGAGCCTGAGCTTGCCGTACGACTCGGCCTTGACGCCGGCGGTGCTCCCGGCCTCCGCGTCCACCGCGAGGAACCCGGTCAGGATCTCTCGGTCGGAGTTGCCACCCGGGATGAACGTCGTCATGAGGGAGAACGCGGGGTCCTCCTGACCGGGCATCTGCAGCGTCAGGTAGTACGGCGGCTGGTACGGCTTGGTGCCGGTCCCGCGGACCGTGGGGTCGCGCGGGACGTTCCAGAAGTCCTGACCGGAGAAGAACTCGCGGGCGTCGTCCACGTGGTAGCTCGTGAGCAGCGCGCGCTGGACCTTGAACATGTCCTCGGGGTAGCGCAGGTGGCTCATGAGGTCGCCGCTGATCTCGGAGATCGGCTTGAGCGACGTCGGGAACACGTTGTCCCACGCCTGGAGGATGGGGTCCTCGGTGTCCCACGCGTACAGGTCGACCGAACCGTCGTAGGCGTCGACCGTGGCCTTGACCGAGTTGCGGATGTAGTTGACCTGCTGCGGCGCGAGCGCCGCGACCGACTGCGAGTTGACCGTCAGGGTGTCCTGGGTCGCCTCGTCGAGCGGGCGCGAGGCCGAGTACGGGTAGGAGTTCGTCGTGGTGTAGCCGTCGACGATCCACTTGACCCGACCGTCCACGACGGCGGGGTACACCTTGCCGTCGAGCGTCAGGTACGGCGCGACCTTGGCGACGCGGTCGCGCGGCGACCGGTCGTAGAGGATCTGCGACTCGTCCGTGACACGGTCCGAGAACAGGATCTGCTCCGAGCCGAACTTCAGGGCGTAGAGCAGCTTGTTGCCGAACGACCCGACGCTCGGGCCCGCGACGGCCCCGTCCTCGGCACCGAACGTGTTGTTGACCTGGCCACCGGCCTCGTCGTCCGGGTAGTCGAACTCCCACGGCTTGGTGCCGTCCGGGGCCCCGACGATCGAGTACTGGGTCGAGTCCGGGCTGAAGTAGATGCGCGGCTCGTACTCGGGCAGCGAACCGACCGACGGGATGTCGCCCTCGTAGAACGCGGGCTGGCCGCCCGGGCCGATCTGGTTGCCGTACGCGGCCACCACGCCGTACCCGTGCGTGTAGACCGTGTGGTCGTTGACCCAGTTGCGCTGGCTCGCGCCCAGGCCCTCGAGGTTGAGCTCACGGACCGCGATCACGGTGTCGCGGCTCTGACCGTCGATCATGTACCGGTCGACCGAGAGGGTCTCCTGGAAGTTGTAGTACTGCTTGTTCTGCTGGAGCTGGCGGAACGTCGGGCTGACGATCTGCGGGTCGAGCAGGCGGATGGACGCCGTGGTGTCGGCGTCCGCGCGCAGCGCCCCGGCCTCGGCCTGGGTCTTCGCGTCGTAGTTGGACGCCTCGACGCCGTCCAGCCCGAACGCGGTCTTGGTCGCGTCGATGTTCCGCTGGATGTACTCGGCCTCGAACTCCTGCGCGTTCGGGTTGACCTGGAAACGCTGGACGACGGCCGGGTAGATCCCGCCGATCGCGATCGCGGAGACGACCATGAGGCCCACGCCGATCGCGGGCATGCGCCAGTTCCCGCGGATCGCGGTCGCGACGAACAGCAGCGCCACCAGGATCGCGACGCCGGTCAGGATCGCCTTCGACGGGATCACGGCGTTGACGTCGGCGTACGAGGCACCGTCGAACTTGTCACCCGTCGTGGTCAGGAGCGAGTACCGGTCGAGCCAGTAGTTGGCGCCGATGAGCAGCATGAGCACCGCGGCCGTGACCGAGAGCTGCACGCGTGCAGCCTGCGTGGTGCGCGGCCCGCTGCCGGGACCGCCGCCGATGCGCAGCCCGCCGTACAGGTAGTGGGTCGCGAGCGCGCCGATGCCGGCGATGACGACGGCCGCCATGAGGAAGCCGACGGCGAAGCGCAGCACGGGCAGCGTGAAGACGAAGAACGAGATGTCCAGGCCCCACTGCGGGTCCTTGGTCCCGAACGGCACCGAGTTCAGGGCCAGCAGCACCGTGCTCCACTGCGAGGACGCGGCCGCCCCCGCGAAGAAGCCGATGAGCGCGGGGCCCGCGATCGTCACGACCTTGCGCAACGGCTCGATGGCCTCGCGGTACTGGTCGAGGGTGGCCTGCTCGGGCGTCGAGGGCGCGTAGATGGGGCGCGACCTGTACGCGAGCGAGAGCGACAGGAAGACGAGCCCTCCCATCACCAGGAAGCCCCCGACGAACAGCGCCGCGCGGGTCCCCCACTCGGTCCACAGGACGTCCTCGAAGCCCAGCTGGGTGAACCAGAGGACCTCGGTCCAGAACTGCGCGAGCAGGAACAGGAGGAGGACGAGAGCGGCCACGACGGCAACGGCAATGCCGAGCGGGCTGCGTCGTCGGTGAGAGCCGGCCTCGCGCCCTGCGGGGCGTTTCGGCGCTGCGGCGAATGACACGGTGGGCTTACCTCTTTGCGTTCGGTCGAGCGTCAGGTCGTCGGGCGTCGGTGCCAGTCCCGGCCGGGCCCGGTGACCACCGGATTCACAGGCGGTCCACAGTCTCGACAGGGTCAGGCCACAGGCCGTCCATCTCGTCAACGGCCCACAGCGGTTCCAGGTTCCCACACGTCCCCGGACGGGACCTGCCGACTGCCCCGACGCCGTCGGGCCTGACATGCTGGGGACATGGCAGACACCACCTCCCCCGCACCCGACCAGCCCGCACCGAGCACGTCCGGTGCCGCCGACGACGCCCCCGCACCGATCGTCCCCCTCGCCCAGCTCGCCCTCGCCGACGCCGTGCGCGACGTCGAGGCGCACGTCGCGGCCGACGGCTGGGACGCTCCCCCGCGCGTCTTCGCGCTGGTCCGCACGGCCGACGCGATGGCCGCCGACCCGAGCCTGGCCGACCGCCTCCCGCCCGAGGTCGTGACCGCGGCGCGCGGCATCCCCGACCACCTGGTCTCGGTCGAGCAGGAGGGTCTGCCCGACGTCGACACGCTCGAGGACCTGCTCGCCGGGATCTCCTGGCCGGACACGGTCGACGGCGCCGCGATCGTCGCCGAGCGCGTCATCCTCCCGCCCTCGGCCGAGGAGGGGCTGCCGAGCGACCCCGCGGCCGCGCTCGCCTACCTGTCCTCGCACCCGGACCGTCAGGACGTGCGCCTCGCGGTCGGGGTCCTGCGCGACGGCACGCCCTGGTGCGCGGTGCGCACGCGTACCGACGACGGTGGCGACGTCGCGTTCGGCCCGGACCTGGTCCCCGGCCTGATCGAGGGGTTGCGCGCGACGTTCGAGTAACCCGTCTCCCCGGGGCGCCTGCCACCCCGGGCGGCACCCGGCGCGCGCAGGCGCACCGTGCCGACGTGCAGGACGGGTGAGGGGCCGGACGACCACGTCGTCCGGCCCCTCGCGTCGTGCCCGCTCCCCGGCGCCGCCGGGACGTTCAGGGCGTGCAGGTCGGCAGGCTCTCGCCCTTGCCCTCGCCGATCGCGACCATCGCGTCGCGGGCCTCGTCGAGCGTCGAGACCTTGACGACGTGCAGGCCCTCGGGCACGTTCCCGACGACCTCGGCACAGTTCGCCTCGGGCGCGAGGAACCACGAGGCACCGTCCCGCAGGGCACCGTAGAGCTTCTGCTGGATGCCGCCGATGGGCCCCACGTCCCCCTCGACGCTCATGGTCCCGGTCCCGGCGATGACCTCGCCGTTCGCCTCGTCCTCGGGCGTGAGCCGGTCGATGATGCCGAGCGCGAACATGGTGCCCGCGCTGGGGCCGCCGATGTCCTCGATCTGGATCTTCACGTCGATCGGCAGATCGAACGCCGGGTCGATGAAGACCCCGAGGATCGCCTTGCCGTCGGCCTCCTGCGTCGTGATCGTCAGGTCCTCGGTCTCGCCGCCGCGCTCGACCCCCAGGACGACGTCGTCGCCCGGCGTGACGGTCGCGAGCTCGTCGATGAGGTCCTGGTACGTCACGACGTCCTTGCCGTTGACGGTCGTGATGACGTCGCCGGCCTCGACGACGCCCTCCGCGCCCGTGCCCTGGGCGGCGCCCTGGATCGTGAGCGCCGCGGGCACCTCGTAGCCCAGCTCGGTCAGCGCGGCGACGGTCGCGGTCTCCTGCGAGGAGACCATCTCCTGCTGGCTCTCCTGCTCGGACTTCTCCTGGGTCACGTCGCGCGGGAACGTCTCCTCGACGGGCCGCACCGAGTGCGACTGCTCGGCCCACCCGTCGATGACCTGCACGAAGTTCGCGGGGTAGCCCGGACCGCCCGCGACCGACACGGTCGTGAGCAGGAGCTCGCCGGTCGAGTCGTAGGTCTCGGCGCCCTCGATCTGGATGAGGTCCTGGTCGTGCTGCGCACCGAGCGTGTCCTGGGTGGGGCCCGGCGAGCGCACGACGTAGGGCGCGGGCATGACGGCGAGGCCCGCGACCAGGAGGGTCGTGGCCAGCACGGAGATGCCGAGCGTGAGCGAGCGGCGCGTCACGGGCGGCGGCGTGTAGTCCTCGTCGTCCGGCGCCGGGCCGAACGGGTCGGCGCCGACCGCGGGGTCGTGCGGTTCTCGGGGGGCGAACGGTTCTGTCACGTCGCTATCATCCCCGAGAATCCTGGACGTTCGCTGGCGGTCCGCCGGGAGGAACCTGCTCCGGCCCGACGGCGCCGCTCCCCGCAGGCGATCGGGTCACCCGTCGCGCGCCGTCCGGGGCCCCACGGACCCGGGACCTCGCGCACGGGCGCGTCACCGCCGTCGGGCCTGGCGCCAGATCGCCGCCGTGCCCAGGAGCGCGACCGCGGCCCCCGCCGCGCCGAGCGCCGCCGCGTCCCGGCCCCCCACCCGGCGCCCGACCAGCGCGATCCGCCCGCGTACCTCCGTCATGAGGACGTCGACGCCCTGCGCGCTCGACCACACGGGCTCCCAGCCGGCCGTGTGCAGGCCGCGCGCGGTGACCGTCCACGGGTGCACCACGTACGCGAGGTCGCTCGCCGGGGAGGGCAGGACCCCCACGCGGTGCAACCGTTCGGCGGCGCCGAACGCGGTCGCCGCGGGCAGCGTCACGGTCGCGAGCCCGGTCCGCTCGGCGAGCTCGGCGGGCAGCACGACGTCCGGCTCGCCGTCCACGAGGGGTCCGACCGTGAACGCCCCCGACAGGCCCCGGGCGGCGGCGACGCGGACGGCCGACGCGAGGTCGTCGGTGTGCAGCAGCTGCCAGGGCCGGTCGCTGCCCTTGACCGTGAGGAGCCGCGGGGCCTCGAAGTGCCGGGTCAGGATCGTGTCGACGCCCGGCCCGACGACCATCGCGGGGCGCAGGACCGCGAGCCGGACCTGCGACCGTCCCGTCGGGGCGTCGCCGGGAGACGTGGGAGGGGCACCGGCCGACGCGTCACCGAGCTCCTCGACGAGCGCCTCCTCGAACGCGACCAGGTCGGCGACGAACCCCGCCGCGTCGGGCGAGACCGGGTCGCCGTCCTCGATGTCCGGACGGTCGGCGCTCGCCCCGTGCACCGTCGCGGACGTCACGGCCACCACCTGCTCGACGCCGTGCTGCACCGCGGCCCGCGCGACGCGCCGCGCCTGCTCGACGAGGTGCGCCTGCCGCGGCACGCCCTTGACCACCTTGACGCCGAACTCGCCGGCGGGAGCCACCACCACGAGAACCCGGGCACCGTCGAGCCACGGGGCCGACAGGTCGTTCGCCTCGGCCGGCGCGTTCTCGGGCCCGCGCCCGCCCAGCGCCTCGCGCAGGACCGCGGCGACACGCCCCTCGCCCACGACGACGATCACCTCGTCGGCGCTGCGCCGTGAGCGAACCAGGCCCTCCGACATGCCTCGGCCCCCTCGTCCGTCCGTGAATGTGGTTACGGTGATTCCTGACGCTATCCCGAGGAGACCCCGATGAGCAGCCAACCGCCCGACGAGTTCGCCTCCGGCGCGGGCGACCAGCCCGACGCGCAGTGGGAAGAGCTCCTGCGTTCCATGTTCGGCGCGGACGCCGACGAGGCCCTGCGCGAGCTGCGGGCCCGCGGCCTCGACCCTGCCGCGCTGGCTGCCGGCAGCGGCCTGAGCAACGATCCTGCCACCATGAAGCACGTCCTCGCGCAGGTGCAGCGCCTCCTCGCGACCTCGGGCGACGGCCCGGTGAACACCGACGTGGCCCACGACATCGCTCGGCAGGTCGCCGTCGCCGAGGGCGACCCGTCCCTCACGCCCACGGAGGTCCGCGCGGCGACCGAGGCCCTGTCGGTGGCCGAGCTGTGGCTCGACGCCGTGACGGACCTCCCGCCCGCAGGCGGCAAGCGCTATGCCTGGAGCCGTTCGGAGTGGGTCGAGAAGACGCTCCCGGCCTGGAACGCGCTCGCGGCCCCCGTCGCCGCGTCGGTCGCGGACGCCCTGTCGACCGTGCTGCGCGACCAGCTCCCGGGCGGGGGCGACGGGCCCGACGCCGGGTTCGCCATCCCCGGGCTCCCCGCGGGAGCCCTCGGGATGGACTTCGACCCCGCGCAGATGATGCGACGCCTCGGGTCCGCCGTCTTCGGCATGCAGATCGGCCAGGCCACGGGAACCATGTCGCGCGAGGTCTTCGGGAGCACGGACATCGGTCTGCCGCTGCTCGACGAGCCCGCGACGGCCCTCCTGCCCACGAACGTCGCGGCCTTCGCCGAGGGCCTCGACGCTCCCGTCGAGGAGGTCCGGTACTTCCTCGCGCTGCGCGAGGCGGCGCACGCCCGCCTCTTCACGCACGTGAGCTGGCTCCGCGCCCACCTGCTCGGGCTGGTCGAGGCCTACGCCCGGGGCATCACGATCGACCTCGAGGCGCTCGAGTCCCAGCTCTCCGACATCGACGTGACCGACACCGGGGCGCTCCAGCAGGCCCTGTCGGGCGGCGTGTTCGGGCTGCAGAACACGGACGAGCAGAAGGCGACGCTGCTGCGCCTCGAGACCGCCCTCGCCCTGGTCGAGGGCTGGGTCGACGAGGTCAGCGCCCAGGCCGCGCTCCCCCACCTGCCCCACGCCGTGCCGCTGCGCGAGATGCTGCGCCGTCGGCGGGCCGCGGGTGGGCCGGCCGAGCAGATCTTCTCGACGCTCGTGGGGCTGGAGCTGCGTCCCCGCCGCTCGCGCGACGCGGCGACGCTCTGGGCCCTGATCGCGGCACAGGGCGGACCCGATGCGCGCGACCACGTGTGGGACCACCCGGACCTGCTGCCCAGCCCGCTCGACCTCGACGACCCGGCCGGCTACCAGACCCGCCGGGCCGAGGTCACGGAGGAGCAGAGCGAGCTGGACAAGGCCCTCGCCGACATCTTCAGCGAGGCGGCCGACGCCGGGGACGCTCCCGACGCAGAGCCGTCGGACGGCGACACCGACCGCGACGTCGAGGGCGGACCGACCGAGGGCACCGAGCCCGGCGCTCCGGCCCGCGACTAGCGCGCGGGTTCCCTCTCCGGGCCCTGCGCGACCCGCCTGGCCGGCACGGCGTGCCGGTCGGGCGTGGGTTCGGCAGCGGGTTCCTGGGACGGGGCCGACGAGGCGCCCGACTCCGCGGGGACCGTCGGGTGCGCCTCGATCTCGACGTGCGGCGGGGCGTCCTGGACGTCGTCGGGAGAGTCGGGGGTCTCCGCCGACCCGCCGTCGCGGCTGAACGACACCCCCTCGAGGAAGCCCTTGGCCCGCTCCGTGCGGGGGTACGCCTCGAGCAGCGCCCAGAACCCGGGGCCGTGCCCGGCGTGCAGCAGGTGCGCGAGCTCGTGCAGCAGCACGTAGTCGAGCACCCACTCGGGCATGCCCTGCACGCGGGTCGAGATACGGATGCTGCCGTCGATCAGGGTGCACGACCCCCAGCGGCGTCCTTGGTTGCTCGACCAGCGCACGCTGGTGGGACGCGCCCTGCCGTCGAGGTACTTGGCCGACAGCTCGGTCGCCCGGGCGACGAGCTGGTCGTCGGACGGCCGACGACGGCGCTCCTTGTCGGCGAGCCGGTCCAGCATCCGTTGGACCCACTCGCGCTCCTGGGCGCGCGTGAAGCGCGCGGGGATCGACACGATCGTGCGTTCCCCGTCGCGGTAGGCGCTGACCGTGCTCTTGCGTCGACGGCTCCGGCGCACCTCGACGTACGTCTCGGCGCTCTGCGCGGCGCCCCGCTCGGCTTCGTAGGCCACGGCACAGACGGTAGTGGGTCGACGTGACATATGCCATAGACCACGCCGAGATTTGCCCCACATGCGTGCGAGAAATCGTCGAGAACTGGTCAAGTCCTGGCGACGGATCACGGTGCTGTGGAGAACCGTCGCGACGGGCCACCGCGCTCCAGACTGGTCGGACAGCGACCAGCCGAGGAGAGCCCATGGACGACCCGCCCACCTTTCCCGTCCGCCTGCGTCCCGGCACCGTCGTGCTCCGCCGCGGACCGGGCGAGCTGCAGTACGGCACGGACACGAGGTGGAGCGTGATCCTGAGCGGGCTCGGCGAGCACGAGGCGACGTGGCTCCTCGACCACCACCGTTCCGCCCGCCAGCTCCTGCACGCCCCGCCGCCCCGGTACGGCATCTCGCCCGAGCGCCAGCAGGCCATCGTGCGGCACCTGCACGAGGCGCTCCTCGTCGTCGGGCCGCCCGGGCGGGACTCCCACGCCATCACCGCCACCGCGCGAGGCGGGGCCGACGCCCCGACGCTCGCGCTCCTGCGCCCCGACGGCGACGGGCGGGCGACGCTCACGCTCCGCGCACGGGCGAGCGTTGGGATCGAGGGGCTGGGACGGCTGGGGGCGGGGGTGGCGGTCGTGCTCGCCACGGCGGGCGTGGGCACGCTCCTGCTCGACGACGCCGCACCGGTCCAGGCGACGGACGTCGGGCTCGGCGGCTATCGCGCCCGCGACGTGGGGCGGCCGCGCGGCGAGTCCGCGGTACGTCTGCTGGCGGACCTCGCTCCCGAGGTGCGGTGCCGGACGGTCGAGAGCTCGCGCTGGGTGTCCCCCCACCCTGCTCGGCCCGACGTGGTGGTCGTCGTCGAGCACCGTGCACTACGACCCGAGCGGTACGGGCGGCTCACGGGGGACGGCACCCCGCACCTACCGGTCGTGGTGCGAGAGGCTGACATGGTGGTCGGACCGTTCGTCCGACCGGGGCGGACGCCGTGCGTCCGGTGCGTCGAGGGGCATCGCGCCGACCTCGACCCGCAGTGGCCGCAGCTCGCGGACCAGCTCCGGGATCCTCAGCGGGAACCGCTCGACGTCGAGGAGACCACGCTGGCAGCGGTCGGCGCGGCGATCGCCGCGAGCCAGGTGCTCGCGCACCTGGACGGGCTGACACCCCGCGCAGCCACGGCCTGCATCGAGATCGCTGTTCCCGATGCCGTACCGAGGCTGCGCGAGGTGGTGAGCCACCCGCGGTGCGGGTGCTCGGACCTGACGGTCGCGGCAGCCACGTCAGGCCGCCGATGACGCGGAGACCGAGGCCTCCGGCTCGCCGGCCGCCGCACGGGCGGCCTGCTCCTCCGCCTGGCGGGCGAGGACCTCGGCCTTGCTCGGCCGACCACGCCCACGCTTGCGGGCGACGACGGCTCCGTCGACGAAGACCTCGCCGCCCCAGACGCCCCAGGGCTCCTGACGCTCGATCGCGCCCGCCAGGCAGCCGGCCACGAGCGGGCAGCCCTGGCACAGGGCCTTGGCCTGCTCGACCTGCGTCGACTGCTCGGCGAACCAGAGCTCGGGGTCGTTCGTGCGGCAGGGAAGGATCCCGGCGAGCAGCCGGTCGAACTCCGCGGCGTCCGATGAACCGAGAGGGGTGGTGAGGGGTTGGTGGGGAGTCCAGGGCCCGGATCCGCCCTGGGCAGTGATGTTGTCGAGCAGCGCGGTGAGCCGCACGATGTCCTCCAGTGATGTCCTGATTGCGTGTGAACTTCTTTGTCACAGGACCCGCAGTTGGTGCTCGCGTCCGGGGTGATGGACGGCTGACCGGGAAGACGATCGCATTCGGAGAAACACGAAGGCCGCGGGTCCAGGTGGACTCCGCGGCCTGAGAAGGGTGTGCGCCGGTGCTAGACCGGGGACGTCCTCAGTGCGGAGTCGGGAACGGGGCGGATGACGAGGGATCCGCCGCGCCGTGCGCGGTTGATCGGATCGGCCGACACATGTGTCGGGCTCGCCGTCAGGATCTGCTTCACCAAGCCCACCTCCCATCTCCGTCGAACGCCCGCCTCTCGGCGCGCGTCTCTCCTACAAGGACTCCTGAACCATATGCCGCCCTCGGAAGGGGGCACAACTTATTTAACGAACTTCTTTCGACGAGTTTCCTCGCGACCCGACGAGGCCCCCGCGAGCACCCGGATCAGCCCGCGGAACGCGCCACGATGTCCAGCAACGTCTCGCCGTACTTCTCGATCTTGGCCGGGCCGATCCCGTTGATCCTCGCCAGGTCCGGCACCGAGGCCGGGCGGGTCTCGGCGATCGCCGCGAGCGTCGTGTCCACCAGGATCGTGAACGCCGGCTTGTCCGTCTCCTGCGCGACCGACAGACGCCACTCGCGCAGCTGCTCGAACAGCGCCTGGTCGTACTCGCCCGTCAGACGGACCTTGTTCTGGTTGGCGCGGCTGCGACGGGGGGCACGCGACTGCTCGTCGTCCGGCCACAGACCGTCGAGGAAGCGCGTGCGGCGCCGGGTCGCACGTCCCCCCGGGTTGCGCGACCGCCCGAACGACACCTGCAGGTGCTCGCGCGCACGCGTGATGCCCACGTACAGCAGGCGCCGCTCCTCCGCGACCGCCTCGTCCGTCTCCGCGAGCGAGATGGGCATGAGCCCCTCGCTCATGCCCGCGAGGAACACCGCGTCCCACTCCAGCCCCTTCGCGGCGTGCAGCGACGCGAGCGTCACGCCCTCCACCGTGGGCGCGTGCTGCGCCGACGCACGCTCGTCGAGCTCGGCGACGAACGACACCACCGTGGGCGGCGCGTCCTGCGGAGCGACCCGCGCGACGTCGTCGGCCAGGGCGACCAGAGCCTGCATGGACTCCCAGCGCTCGCGCGCCGCCCCCCGCGCCGAGGGGGGCTCGTTCGCCCAGCCCGCCGTGATCAGGACGTCGCGGACCGTCTCCGGCATGGGGACCTCCGGGTCCGCCGAGCGTGCCGCCCCCCGCAGCAGCACGATCGCGTCGCGCACCTCCTTGCGCTGGAAGAACCTCTCACCGCCTCGCACGAGATAGGCGATGCCCGCGTCCGCGAGCGCCTGCTCGAACGCCTCCGACTGCGCGTTGGTGCGGTACAGGATCGCGATCTCGCTCGCCCGCGTCCCCGCCGCCAGGAGCCGACCGATCTGCGCGGCGATGCCCTTGGCCTCGGACTCGTCGTCGTCGTACGCGACGTACGCGACGGGCGGGCCCGACGGCCGTTGCGCGACGAGCTCGAGCGCCTGGTGGGCTCCTCCGCGACGACCCGCTCGGGCCAGGAGCTGGTTCGCGAGCGTCACGACCTGGGGCGTGGAGCGGTAGTCCCGCACGAGCCGGACGACCTGCGCCCCGGGGAACTTCGTGGGGAACGTGAGCAGGTGGTGGGGGGTGGCGCCCGTGAACGAGTAGATGGTCTGCGACGGGTCACCGACCACGCACAGCTCCTTGCGGCCGCCCAGCCACTGGTCGAGCACGAACTGCTGGAGCGGGGACACGTCCTGGTACTCGTCGACCACGAAGTGGCGGTACTGACGGCGCACCTCGTCGGCCATGGCCCCCTGCGAGGAGAGCATGTCACCGAGCATCAGCAGGACGTCCTCGAAGTCGATGACCGACCGCTCGGTCTTGACCTCCTCGTACGACGTGATGAGCCGCGCGACGGTCTGGTGGTCGTAGCCCGCGGGCGCCGGCCGGTCGATCGCGGCGCACGCCCTCACGTAGTCGTCGGCCGTGACGAGCGAGACCTTGGCCCACTCGACCTCGGAGGACAGGTCGCGGACCGCGATCCGGTCCACGCCGAGCCCCAGGCGGCGCGCCGCCTCACCCACCACGGGCGCCTTGTACTCGAGGATGCGCGGCGGGGCACCGCCCACGACCTTGGGCCAGAAGTAGCTGAGCTGGCGCAGCGCGGCGGCGTGGAACGTCCGGGCCTGCACGCCCGTCGCACCGAGCTCGCGCAGACGCGTTCGCATCTCGCCCGCGGCGCGGGCCGTGAACGTCACGGCGAGCACGCTCGTGGGCGTGTACACGCCCGTGCGCACGCCGTAGGCGATGCGGTGCGTGATGGCTCGCGTCTTGCCGGTGCCGGCACCGGCGAGCACGCAGACGGGCCCGTGCAGCGCGAGGGCGACATCACGCTGGTCGGGGTCGAGGGCTTCGAGGATCTGGTCCGCTGACTCGTTCGGCATCAGGTCGATTCTCTCAGCCGCCGCCGACACCGGACGCCACCCTCCACAGGGCCGGGCGCTGCTCCGTGCCGCGGGGGCGTGCACGGGTGCCTGCCGGGAACAACCCACCTCACGCGGGCGTTGGCCACGACGACAGCACCCTGGCCTCGCGGCCCGGCGGGCTGTCGGCCCGTGCACACGCCCCGGGTCCCGCGAACGAAGGAGCACCGATGGCCACGGCCCCGACCACCCCCGACGCCGGATCGATCGTCATGTACTCGACGAGCTGGTGCGGCTACTGCCGTCGCCTGAAGACCCAGCTCGACTCCGCGGGCATCGGGTACACCGAGGTCAACATCGAGGAGCACCCGGAGAGCGCGGCCTACGTCGAGCAGGTCAACGGTGGCAACCAGACCGTGCCGACCGTCGTCTTCCCGGACGGGACCGCGGCGACCAACCCGTCGCTCGCGCAGGTCAAGGAGCGCCTCGCGGCCTGACCCGTCGCCGTGACGGGCGTGCGCGCACCGCGCGGCACGTCGGTGCAGAAGGCCCCGGACCGGAGTCCGGGGCCTTCTGCCGCGGTGTGGCGCTCGTCCTGCACCCGGCACCCAGGTCCCGGGTCCCGCCGGACGGCTACCTCGAGGTCCCCGCCTCGAGGATCGACACGATCGAGAAGAGCGTGAAGCAGACCGCTCCGAGCCCCACCAGGACGTGCGCCCCGACGAAGAAGCCAGGCTCGGTCATGGTCGCCTCGAAGAGGAACGCTGCGAAGAACAGGCACGCGAGCGCCGTCGCCACCGGGATGATCGGGATCCGGTTGGCGAGCGCGAAGACCTGGCGCCACACGAGCGCGAGCAGCAGCACCTTGGACAGGATGCTGAAGCAGATGAGGCCCAGACCGATCAGCACGGTCCCCGGAGCCAGGCGCGCCGAGTCGTCCGAGCCGAAGAGCACCACGAGCCCGAGGACCACGTTGACGGTACCCATCGCGACGACCCACCACGACCAGCGGTAGCGCTCGGCGTCGCCGAACTCGTTGCGGACCTGGCGCACGATGCTCGCGACGAGGGCGACGAGCGCGGAACAGATCAGCGACAGGCCGACCATGACGTTGCCCGCGACGAGGGCCGCGTCGCCGCCCCGCGCGTAGAGCGTCGCGGCGACGACGAGACCGGCCACCGCGTAGGTCACTCCCCCGCGAGCGGCCCCCCGAACCACTCCTCGATGAGCGCCCGCGCGATCGACGACCTGCTCGGCAGCTTCACGTCGCCGCGCTCCGTGGCGTCCGTGAGCTCCGCCCGGGTGAACCAGCGCGCGTCGGTGACCTCCTCGCCGTCGGGCGTGAGGTCCGTCGTGAGCGCGGTCGCCGTGAAACCCAGCATGAGCGAGGCCGGGAAGGGCCACGGCTGGCTCGCGCGGTAGACGACCTCTCCCACCGTGACACCGACCTCCTCCGCGACCTCGCGTCGCACGGCCTGCTCGAGCCCCTCGCCGGGCTCGACGTAGCCCGCGAGCGTCGAGAACCGCCCCTCGGGCCAGTGCGCGGCGTGGCCCAGCAGGAGCCGGTCCTCGCCCGGCCCAGACCCCGGGTCCACGACCGCCATGATGACCGCCGGGTCCGTGCGCGGGTAGTGCTCGACGTCCTGCGCGACGCACCGCCGCACCCAGCCCGCCGCGACGGGCACGGTCGGCTCGCCGCAGCGCGGGCAGCGCTCGTTGGCCGCGTGCCAGGCCGCGAGGGCCACGGCCTCGGTCGCGAGCCCCGTGTCGCGCGGCCCCAACCGGGAGGCCAGCTCGCGCAGGCCCGCCCAGCGGTGCGTGCGCACCAGCACCGACAGCGGCCCCTTGGGGTCCACGCCCTCGATGTCGAGGTCCAGGTCGTCGGCGTCGTCGGGCAGGAGAAGCGCCAGGAAGGACGTGCCCGACGGCGCGTCCTCGCCCAGGAAGACCCAGCGCGGCGTGTTGCTGTGGTCGCCCGAGGCCGCGTGGGGCTCGGGGACGGCAGCGACCTCCTGCGGCGTGGCGAGCGCGAGCCCGTCCGGCCCGACCGCGAGGCGACCGCGGTGCAGCAGGACCACGCGCGTCGACAGGTCGGCGCGGAGCGTCGCGAACAGGCCCTCCTCGGTGCGGCGGTGCGCCGCACGGTCGAGCATCGAGTGCGCGAGCGGCAGGTGCGCGGCGAACGCGCTCGGGGTGGCTGGCCCCTCGGTCGGCGTCGAGGCGGGGTCGGGGGTTGGTGCGGCGGGGTCCGTCGCGGCGGGCGAGGTCTGGTCGGTCACCAGTCGACCGTAGGTCACGCGAGGCGCTCGGGGCACGCGGCAGGTCCGCGTGGTGGACACGCCCCGGTCCGGGTGACGGCGCCCGCCCCGCACCGACTACCGTGGACGTGTGCCACGCTCACCGCTCAACCTCGCCGCGCTCGCCACCGCGGCCGTCCCCGGCCTCGACGTCCGGTCCGTGCGACCGTCCGAGGCGACGGGGGACGACGACGTCGCGATCGTCACCGACGGCGACGGTCAGGAATGGGTCGTCCGCGCGCCCCGGACCCTGGCGGCCGGCGCGGCCCTCGAAGCAGAGACCGCTCTGCTGGACTCGCTGCGCCACTACGTGACCACGGGCGTCCTGTCCTTCACGGTGCCCGACGTCCTGGGCTACGCCCTGCTCCCCGAGGGCGGGCGCGCCGTCGTGCACCACCGGTACGGCGGGGTGCCGCTCGACCTCGACACGCTGCGTCCCGGCCCCGGGCTCGCCGCAGACCTGGGTCGCGTGCTCGCCGCGGTGCACGAGCTGCCGCACTCCGTCGTCGAGAACGCCGGCCTGCCCGTCTACACCGCCTCCGAGTACCGCGACCGACGCCTCGCCGAGGTCGACGAGGCCGCCAAGACCGGGAAGGTGCCCTCCCGCCTGCTGCGCCGGTGGGAGGCCGCGCTCGAGGACGTGTCGCTGTGGAAGTACCAGCCCGTCGTCGTGCACGGCGACCTGGGCACCGAGCAGGTGCTCGTCGCCCGCGGGCGCGTCGTGGCCATGACCGACTGGGCCGAGGCCCGCGTCGCCGACCCGGCCGACGACCTCGCCTGGCTCCTCGTCGCGGCACCGCCCGAGGCGATCGACTCGATCATGGAGGCCTACCAGCTCCGCCGCACCGAGCTCACCGACCCGCACCTGACGGACCGCGCGCTGCTCGCGGGCGAGCTGGCCCTGGCGCGGTGGCTGCTGCACGGCGTGCGGCACGGGTTCCAGGACGTGATCGACGACGCCGTCGACATGCTGATCGACCTCGACGAGGTGACGAGCGGGGAGAGCGCGGGGTAGGACGACCGCCGGGCCCGCCGCAGGTGCGGGTGCCCACCGCGTCAGGAACCAGCCACCAGCGCTTCCAGCTCCGCGGCGTCGAGCAGTCGCTCGGGGCGCACGGTCTCGTCCGAGCCCAGGTAGTAGAACGCCGCGTTGACCTTCTCGACCGGCAGCCCGGACCAGCGCGACCACGCGAGCCGGTAGACCGCGAGCTGGACCTCGCGCGTGCGCCGGGCCTCGGCGTCGCGCGGGGCCTTGCCCGTCTTCCAGTCCACGACCACCACGGCGTCCTGCGCGCCGTGCGCGTGCTCGGGGCTCTCGGGGAAGACCGCGTCGATGCGCGAGCGGAACATGATCCCGCCGACCGGGGTCTCGACGTCGACCTCCACGGCGAGCGGAGTACGTCCCGCCCACTCCGAGGCGAGGAACGTCTGCTGGAGCGCGTCGAGGTCCAGGTCCGGCGAGATGTCCTCGTCGTCGGCACCGGGCAGGTCGTCGACGTCGAGCAACGACGACGACGTGAAGTACTGCTCGGCCCACAGGTGGAACTGCGTGCCGCGTCGCGCGTGCACCGTGGGCTGCGCAGGTACGGGGCGCCGCAGGTGCAGCGCGTACTCGCCCCGGTCCGCAGCCAGACGCACGAGCCCGGACGCCGAGATGTGCGCCGGGAACGAGATCTCGCTGCTGCGGGCGTCACGGCGGTCGCGCTCCTCGAGCAGGATGCGTGCGAGCTCGCGCAGGTCCGTGCCCGACGCGTCGAGCAGCGGCACCCGACCCTCCGCGACCGCACCCGTGTCGCGGCCGGGACCGGCAGCGGCCGGGTGCGGCGCGCGGGCGTCGATCCGTTCACGGACCCGGTCCGCCGCGGCCCGCACGACCGCACGAGCGCGCGGCTCGGGGGGCGGTGCAGAAGCCCCCACGCCGGTCGGTGCGGTGGACCCCTCGGTCGCGGCCCCCGCCTCCCCGGGACCGGTGCCGGACCCGTCGGCCCCCGGCGCCCCCGGCTCCCCGCGCGGCCACTCGGCCTCGTGGACCAGCTCGTCGCGCGGGTTGGTCTCGTCCTTCTCGGGCATGCCGGCCCAGTCGGCGTCGCTGACGATCCCGGCCTCGGCCAGCTCGACGAGGAACGGCGAGGGCGTGCGCGGCTTGGTCGCGTCGCGCCACCACGACCCCGCGAGCAGCAGCTCGGCACGGGCGCGCGTGAACGCGACGTAGGCGAGGCGGCGCTCCTCGTCGACCTGGTGCTCACCGCTCGCCGCGAGGAACTCCTTGCGGCGACCGTCCAGGTCCTTGGCGTCCTCCGCGACCTCGTAGCGGAAGACGGGCAGGTCCTCCGCGTCGCCGCGCAGCGGGTAGGGCAGGTTGCCCAGCCCGGTGAACCAGCCGCTGTCGGTCGGCCCCTTGTCGCCCACGGCCGTGCTGGGGAAGATCCCGTCGACCATGCCGGGCACCGCGACGACGTCCCACTCGAGCCCCTTCGAGGCGTGCACCGTGATGATCTGCACCGCGTCGGGGTCGGGTTCGCGCACGGGCAGGTCGAGGCCGCGCTCCTGCGACCCCGCCGTGCCGAGCCACGCGAGGAACGCGCCGAGCGTCGGCAGGTCCGCGGACTGCGAGAACGTCGCGGCGACGTCACGGAACGCGTCGAGGTGCGCGCGACCGCGGTCGCCGACCTCCTCGCCGTACCCGCCGGCGGCGAGGGTCGCGGCGGTGGTCACCTCGATGTCGAGCCCGAGCGCCCGCTCGGCCTGCGTGACGAGCTCCGGCAACGACAGGTACGTCTGCCCGCGCAGGTCCCGCAGGACGGTCGACAGCGCGGCGAGCCGCGCGTGCCCGGCCTCCGTGAGCACGCGCCCGTCGCGTGCGGGGCGCCCCGGGGCCGGCAGGTCGTCGAGCGCGTCGACGATCGACCGGTGGTCGACGACGTCGCCCTCGACCACGGTGAGCGTCCCGTCCGCGGCCACGCCAGGCAGCTCCGCCTCCCCCGGCCCCGCCGCACCCGACGGACCGGCCGACGCTCCGCCGTCGGGCAGGCTGCCGGACGAGACGTCGGCCGACGGGCGGCGCGCCGCGTCCCGGCGCGCCAGGTCCGCCGCCCAGCTGCTCAGAGCGTGCAGGTCAGCCGCCCCCAGGTTCAGCCGCGGCCCCGTGAGGATGCGCATGAGCGAGTCGCCGCGCGACGGATCGTGCGCGACCTCCAGGAGCGCGACGAGGTCCACGACCTCCGGGGTCGAGAGCAGGCCGCCCAGGCCCACGACCTCGACCGGCAGCCCCTTGGCCCGCAGCGCGACCTCCATCGGGAGGAACTGCGAGCGCGCACGGCACAGCACGGCCGCGGTCACGCGCTCCTGACGGCGCGTGCGCGGGCGCCACCGCTCGGCGACGAAGTCCGCGACCGCGGCGGCCTCCTCCTCGAGCGTCGCCGCGTAGACGCCGGTCACGACGCCCCGCCCCGCCCCGGGACGCTCGTCGAGCTGCGGCACGGGCACGCGCGTGGCCCCCTCGCGCAGCGGCGCGGCCGTGACGTTGGCCGCGGCCAGGACGGCCCGGTCGTTGCGCCACGACGTGCTGAGGTACTGCACGTCCGCGGGCGCCCCGGTGCTGCCGGGCCCCGTCGAGCGGAACCGCTCGGGGAACCGCGCCAGGCCCGACGCGCTCGCGCCGCGCCAGCCGTAGATCGACTGGTTCGGGTCGCCCACGGCCGTGACCGGGTGCCCCCCGAACAGTGCGCACAGCAGCTCGACCTGGGCGTACGACGTGTCCTGGTACTCGTCGAGCAGCACGACCCCGTACCGCGCCCGCTCCCCCGCCCCGACCGCCGGGACGGTCCGCGCGAGGCGTGCCGCGATCGCGACCTGGTCCCCGAAGTCGAGCGAGTCCGAGGTCCGCTTGCGCTCCTGGTACGACTCGACGACGTCGAGCAGCCGGTGGCGCTCGCCGAGCGACCCGAGGAGCCGCTTGACCTCCGCGTAGTGCTCGGTGCGCTTGCCACCCAGCGGCGTCGCCAGGATGGTGTCGACGATGCCCGTGATGCCCGCGCGCGCCTCGTCGGGGCTCAGCAGGTGCTCGCTCAGCGCCCCGGACAGCGAGAGCACGGCACCGACGACCGTGGAGAACGCGGCGTCGGTCTGGAGGTCACCGGCCCAGCTCTCGACGACCTCCGCCGCGAGCTGCCACTGGCTGGCCTCCGAGAGCAGCCGCGCGCCCGGCTCGATCCCGATGCGCAGCGCGTGGTCCCCCACGAGCGAGGCCGCGTACGAGTTGTACGTCGAGATCGCGGGCCGGTCCAGCATCGACAGCGCCGTCCCGTCGTCGCCCAGCGCGCGGTCGAGCTGCAGGAGGCGCGACTGCACGCGCTCGGCGAGCTCGCCCGCGGCCTTGCGGGTGAACGTCAGCCCCAGCACGGCCTCCTTGGCGACCCACCCGTTCGCGATGAGCCACACGACGCGCGCGGCCATGGTCTCGGTCTTGCCCGACCCGGCCCCCGCCACGACCAGCAGGGGCGCGAGGGGTGCCTCGATCACCGCGACCTGCTCGTCCGTGGGCCGCGGACGACCCAGCATCTCCGCGATCCGCACGGCCGAGAAGCGAGGCTCGGGCAGCTCGCGCGGCCCCTCGCCGCCGGTTCCGGCCGGGAGCGCGACCGCCCCGAGGTCGAGGTCGTCGAACAGCGACTCGGCGCTCACGCGATCACCTGGCGGCCTTCCGTCATCAGGGGGCAGGACCGGCGCACGGGGCACACCGAGCACAGCTTGTTCTCCCGGGCCGTGAACACCGAGTCGGCCATGGTGTCCGCGACGTCCTCGACGAGCTCGCGTGCCCAGCTCGACCCGTCGGGCTCGGGCTCCAGCGCCGGCTGGGTCCGCAGCCCGGCGTCCTTGCCGTCGCCCACGAACACGAGCTGAGCGCCCGCGCTGCGCGTGCCCTCGGGCAGGTCGAGGACCCCGCCCTCCACGGCGAGCTGGTACGTGCCGAGCTGGGGGTTCGTCACGGCCTCGGCGACCGACGGCTTGGTCTTGCCGGTCTTGAGGTCCGCGACGCGCACCGCACCGTCCCCGGCGTCCTCCACCCGGTCGATGACCCCGCGCAGCACGGCGCGGCCGATCTCGAGCTCGAACGGCGCCTCGACGAGCAGCGGCTCGCCCGCGGCCTGGAGGTACCCCGCGAGCCGGCCGACCATGTCCTCGGCCTTGTGGCGGGTCTGCGTCGCGGGCCAGCCCGGCGTGAGCGCGAGCTCCGGCCAGCGGCGGTCCAGCTCGGCCGCGAGCTCCGAGTGCGTCCCCCGCGGCGCCTCCTGCGCGATCGAGTGGACCAGGTTGCCGAGCGACTGCGCGGTCGCGTCGGGGGCCGTGCCACCGGCGCTCTCCACGGCCCAGCGCAGCGCGCACCTGCTCACCGACTCGACCTTGGACGGCGAGATCATGACCGTGTCCTCGGGCCCCCACAGGGGCTCGGTGCTCGAGACGGGGTTGACGCCGTACCAGGACTCGGGGCGCGCCTCACCGACGCCCGCGAGCGCCAGGTCGGCGAGCAGCTCGGCGAGGGCCTCGGGACGCGAGGCGCCGACCGGGTCCCCCGCGCCTCGCGGGGCACCGTCCCCGCGCACGATCTCCTCGACGAGCAGGCTGCGCGCCGAGGCCACGAGCCCGCGCAGGTCGAGCGGCTGCCCGACCTCGACGCGGCGCGGGTCGCGCTCCTCGTCGGGGCCCGCGGGCCCGTCCCCGTCGTCGGTGCCGGGCGCGCCGCCGGTCCCGTCGGCGTCGTCCGGCCCCGCCGGCGGGCACACGAGGTCGACGAACGGCGAGGGGACCTCGTCGACGTCGCTCACGGCCGTCACGAGCAGGCGGCGCGTGGCGCGCGAGGTCGCGACCGCGAACGACCGGAGCTCGTCCGTGAGCACGGTACGACGGGCGTCCGGTCCCAGGCCGTGCGCGTCCTGCGAGCGTCCCGCGAGGAGCTCGACGAGCGCCTCCGAGCCGAGGAGCGAGTCACGCAGCCGCAGGTCCGGCCACACACCGTCCTGGACCCCGGCCACGACCACGACGTCCCACTCCCGCCCGGCCGCGCCTGCGGGGGTGAGCGCCGCGACCGAGTCCGTGCCCGCGGCCCGGGCCGCGAGCGAGTCCGCGGGCAGGTCCTGGGACTCGAGGTACTCCACGAACGCCGACGGCGGCGCTCCCGGCATGCGGTCGACGAACGTCTCCGCGGCACGGAAGAGGGCGAGGACCGCGTCGAGGTCCCGGTCCGCCCGCGCCCCGACGGCTCCCCCGCCCAGTGCGGCATCGCGCCACCGGTCCGAGAGCCCGGTCGCGGACCAGATCGCCCAGAGCACGGTCTGCGCGGTCGCGTCGGGGGCCAGCACCGCCTCGCGGCCGGCGGCGACGACCCGGGCGACGGACACGGCGCCACGACGCACGCTCGCGGGCAGCGTCGCGGCGCGCGACTCGTCGAGCAGGACCTCGACCAGCAGTGCGTCGGAGGTCCTCCCGCCGCCCGAGCCGAGCTCCTCCGCCCGCAGCGCCCGCCGGAGGCGGCGCAACGACACCACGTCGAGCCCGCCCACGGGCGAGGTCACGAGCGCCGCTGCGGTCACGGGGTCGAGCTCGTCGAACCCGGCGTCCGTCGTGGCCGGCTCACGCTCGATCAGGGTCTCGGCGGGGTCGCCGACGTCGCGGGTCACGGCGTCGTCGATCCCGGCGGTGCCGCGCACGCCGTCGAGCCCGCGGGAGTACCCGGCGGGCGGCAGGCCCACCGCGACCCGCATGATCGCGAGCAGCGGCGTGACCGCGGGCTCCTCGCGGAGCGGGACGTCCGAGCCGAGGATGCCGACGGGCACCGAGGCCGCGATGAGCGCGCGCCGCAGGGTCGCGAGCTGTGCCCCGGCACGGCAGACCACGGCCATGCGGCCCCAGGGCGTGCCGTGCAGCAGGTGCTCGGCGCGCAGCTCGCGGGCCACGTACGCGGCCTCCTCCGCACCGCTGCCGAGCAGCGCGACCGACGCCCCGCGCGGCACGCCGTCCTCCGGCGCGGGAACGGGCGAGGCCCCGGCCCCACGGTGGACCGCACCCGCCACGGTCCCGATCTGGGTCGTCACGGTCCGGGTGACGTCGCGCAGCTCCCCCTCCTGTCGCCATGCCGTGCCCAGGACCTCGACGCGCGCGTCGAACTCGCCCGTCGCGGCACGCCGTCGCACGGGCGCCGCCGCCCGCCCGACCAGGGCCGGGCTCGCACCACGGAACGTCTGGACCGCGGTGTCCGGGTCCGCGAGCAGCACGAGGCGAGCGCCGTCGTCGTGCACCACGCGCAGGAAGCGCGCGGTCGCGATGGTGGCCTCCTGGTAGTCGTCCACGACGACGAGGTCCCACGTGGGCCGGGGCGCGCCGG
The DNA here is from genome assembly GCF_059651515.1 of Oerskovia sp. 140933. Classification (NCBI taxonomy): domain Bacteria; kingdom Bacillati; phylum Actinomycetota; class Actinomycetes; order Micrococcales; family Cellulomonadaceae; genus Oerskovia; species Oerskovia sp. 140933. The sequence goes on along the minus strand of NZ_JAMXIO010000003.1, from coordinate 127,568 downwards.
TGACCTCGTCCTCCCAGGCGAGCAGCGCCTCGGCGGCCTCGTCGACCACGACCGCGGGGTCGTAGCGCGAGCCCAGGTCCGGGGTGCCGACGCGCAGCGCCGTCACGTCGAGGTACTCCTGGTAGACCTGCGCGGCCGTCCTCCACTCGGGGCGGTCGTGCTGCGCGCCCAGGTCGTCGAGGTCAGCGGGAGTCAGGCCCCGCTCGGCCGCACGCATCAGCAGGTCGCGCAGCTCCTGGCGCAGGCCGCGCAGGGCAAGGACCTCCTCCGGCAGCCCGTCCGGCAGGCGCAGCGGGACGCCCTCCCCGTCCAGGTGCCCCGCGAGGAGCTCGGCCAGGAGGAGGTCCTGCTCGGGTCCGGAGATCAGGGTGGGCGGCGGCTCGCCGACCGCCGCGGCCCGCGCCCGCAGCACCGCGAACGCCGCGGCGGCAGCCGTACGCACCATGGGGGCGCTGACCGTCCGGTCCGCTCGTGCCGACAGCCTGTCGCGCACCTCGGCCGCGGAGCGCCGCGACGCCGCGATCACCAGGACCCGCGCCGGGTCCGCCCCCTCGCTCAGCGCCTGGGCGGCCACCTCGATCGCCACGGTCGTCTTGCCCGTGCCCGGTGCCCCGACGACGAGCGTGGCGGGCGCCGTGCGAGCCGCGTCGAGCGCGGCACGCTGGGTCGCGTCGAGCCGGACCGGCGCCGCGGAGGCGGTGTCCGGCAGGACGAGACGGAGGTCGGGGTGGTGCAGCACCCGAAGATCTCATCACGAGGCACCCACACTCCGACGGGACCCCGCCGGGCGCCGGGGCCGGGCGCCACGCCGGGCGCCGGGGCCGGGCGCCCGAGCCGCGCAGCGAGGGCTACAGCGTCGGCCACCCGTTGGGCAGGCATCCCTCGGTCGACATGGACTGCTGGACCATGACGGGCGCGAGCGCACCGGGCGCCGGGCAGCCCACGTGCCCGTGCCCCAGCACGTGCCCCACCTCGTGGTTCACCAGGTAGTGGCGGTACAGCTCCAGGTCGCCGCCGAAGTCCGACGCGCCCTCGACCCAGCGCCTGAAGTTGAGGACCGCCACGCCCGTCACGCCGCACGAGTACACGCCCCCGGTGTCGAGCGGCGCGCACAGCCGGTCGGTCGTCGCGGGACTTGCCAGGACCACGCGGACGTCCGCGTCCCCGCCCGTCCGCGCGAACGTGACGCCGTCGACCGGGCCCCACCCGCGCGGGTCGTTCAGGGTCGCGAGCACGGCGTCCGCGAACGTCTCACCGTCCACGGGCAGTCCCTGCTCGACCTCGACGCGCACCGTCCGGACCGTCCCCTCCCCCGGCGCGGGCACCTCGGCCGGCACGACCGCCAGGACTCCCCCGAGGTCCGTCACCACCTCGCGCCCGACCAGACCCGACCCGTCCTCGACGACCCGCTCGAGCGTGAGCGGCAGCACCCCTGACCCGTCGACGCCGAGCTGCGGGTCGCGGACCGACCGGCTCGCGACGTCCTCGGACCGAGCCTCCGTCGCCCCGTCCGCGCCCGTGGCACCGTCCACGGACGGCTCCGTCGCGGCGTCGAGCGGGGCGTCCGCAGGCCCGACGCCGTCGCCTCCACCGGCCTCCGTCGCACCCGAGGGTGCGGGCGGCGTAGGACCCGTCGGGGCTCCCGCCCCGAGGACACCCGCCACGAGCCCGCCCAGGACACCGACCACGACGAGCGCGGCGCCCGCCCCGCGACGCGCCCTGCGCCGCCGCCGCAGCGCACGGCCGGGACGCGCCCCGTCGCGCGGACCTCGGGAGGTGTGCGCCGCCGTCGGGCCGGGAAAGGGCGTCTGACCTGGCCCTTCCCCCTCCCCCGGGGACGCCTGCGGGTGCGCCTGCGAACCGTCGACGGGCGCTCCCTGGGAATTCACGTGTCCATGATCGCACCCTCGGTCACCTCGCATCCCCGGGACCCGTACTATCGCGGCATGTCGGGGGTAGCAGAGAAGCCGAGAACCACCAGTACCGGGCGCGCACGGATGCCTCGCGGCGAACGGCGCGCGCAGCTCCTCACGATCGCCGAACGCCTGTTCTCCGACCACGGCTACCACCACATCACCATGGACGACATCGCCGAGGGGGCGGGCGTCAGCAAGCCTGTCCTCTACCGGCACTTCCCGTCCAAGCTCGACCTGTACCTGGCCCTCGTCGACGAGCAGGGCGCGGCCCTCGTCCGCACGGTCCGCACCGTCCTCGCCCCGTTCCTCGCCCCGTTCCGCGCCCCGGCACAGGGGACGTCGTCCGCGGACGAGGACGCGCTCGCGCTGGACGGGCTCGCCGTGATCGAGGGCATCGTGCGGGCCTACGTCGAGTACGCGCGCAGCGCCGGCCCTTCCGCCGGCCTGCTGTTCGAGTCGGACGTCATGCGCGACCCGGGGGTCCGGGCTCGCGTGCTCGAGCCCGACGAGGTCAACGCCCGTGAGTTCGCGGTCGTGCTCGGCCGGCTGACGACGCTCACCGAGCACGAGGCGATCGTCGTCGCACGCACGTGCACCGCGATCGCCCGCAACGCCGCGGGAGAAGCCGCCCGGGCCGACAGCGACGTCACGAGCGACGAGCTCACCCGACTCGTCCCGGCCCTCGCGTGGCGCGGCGTCCACGGGATGATCCGCCGCGAGGCCTGACTCTCCCGCTCCTGCACCCCCTCGCACCCCGCCACCAGCGCGGGAGCGCCCGGGGCGTCCGGGAATCTCGTTAGTATCGGAGGAGTTGTCGACAAGTGGCCGGCGGGATCACCCCGCGGGCGACGCTCGCGAAGGAGAATCACGTGGAAGTCACCATCGGTGTGCAGAACCTGGCCCGCGAGCTCGTGGTCGAGACGGACGAGACCAAGGACGCCGTCGCGGCAGCGGTCTCGGCCGCACTGGCCGGTGGACCGGCCCTCGAGCTGCTCGACTCGCGCGGGCGCCGCGTCATCGTCCCGACGGCGTCGATCGGCTACGTCGAGATCGGCACCGAGGAGCAGCGTCGGGTGGGCTTCGGCTCTCTCTGACGTCCCGCGGACGACGCGCGCAGGACACTGGCGGGGCCCCGGCTGACTCAGCCGGGGCCCCGCCCTCGTCGTCCCCCCGGCGATGAGTTCTGCCGCGCACCACGGTCAGACCAGGTGTCGGACGAGCGAGAGGAAGCACCCCATGCTGACGCAGGTAGCCCAGGGCGTACTGGTTCATCAGAGCGAGCTGCTCCAGAACAACACCGTCGTCGTACAGGGCCGGGGCGGCGTCCTGGTCGTCGACCCGGGGCTGACGCGCTCCGAGATGACCTGCCTGGCCGACGACCTGCGCGAGCTGGGCCTGCCGGTCGTGGCCGGCTTCTCGACCCATCCCGACTGGGACCACGTGCTCTGGCACCCCGGGCTCGGCGACGCCCCCCGCTACGGGACGGCCCGCTGCGCGGCCGTCCTGCGCGACGTGCGTTCGCAGCCGGACTGGAGGGAGCGCGCCGCCGAGGGCCTGCCACCGGAGATCGCAGACGAGGCACCGCTGGACGGGTACGGCCTCGTCACCGGCCTGCCCGTCGGAACCGTGCAGATCCCGTGGGACGGCCCGGACGTCCGCATCGTCGAGCATCCGGCCCACGCTCCGGGTCATGCGGCCCTGCTGATCGAGTCGCGCGGCGTCCTCGTCGCCGGCGACATGCTCTCCGACCTCTTCGTCCCCATGCTCGACGACTTCGGAGCGACCGACGATCCGCTCGAGGAGTACCTCGTGGGCCTCAGGGCGCTCGAGGGCGTGGCGGACGACGTCACCGTCCTCGTTCCCGGCCACGGGTCCGTCTGCGGAGCCGATCAGGTACGTGCGCGGATCGACCTGGACCGGGCCTACGTCCGCGCCCTGCGCGACGGGACCGCTCCCGACGACCCGCGGATCGGCCCGTCGGCCAGGCCCGGCTGGGAATGGGTGAGCGACATCCACGAGGGGCAGGCGCAGAGCGTCGCACGACGCAGAGAGCACGAGCTGCCCGGCTAGAGGCTCCGGTGCCGCGACGCCCGACGATGCCCCGGCGTCCCGGCGAAGGTCGGCGTCCTGCTCGCGCCGCGAGAGATCCGGGGGCCGGCCGGTGCTCCTCGCATAGGGTCCGGGGATGGGACGATCCACACTCGTGCGCCTGGCGCACTCCGAGCACCCGATCGCGTCTCCGCTGAGCGATGCCCGCGTCGAGAGCCTGCTCGACCGGACGACCGGGGGCCGACGCAGCGTCCTCGACCTCGGGTGCGGCGACGGCACGTGGCTGCTGCGGGCGCTGGGCCGGGAGCCCGGCCTCACCGCGGTGGGGGTGGACACCTCCGACGTCGGGTTCGAGGAGACGCGGGCCAAGGCGGCTGCCGCGGGCGTGGCAGAGCGGCTGACGCTGGTCCAGGGCGACGTCCGGGAGTACGTGAGCCAGGCGCCGTTCGACGCGGTGCTCAGCGTGGGCGCGGCGTACGCGTTCGGGGGCCTGGGCCCCACGCTCGAGGCCGCGCGCGGCCACCTCGCCGCCGACGGACTGCTCCTGCTCGGCGACTGCTTCTGGCCCGCCCCTCCGACAGCGGCGGTCCTCGACGGCCTCGGGGGCCTCTCCGCGGACGAGTACCTCGACCTGCCCGGCACGGTCGACCTCGCGACGCGGCACGGGTGGGTGACCGTGCACGGGCACGTCAGCACGCAGGAGGAGTGGGACGACTACGAGTGGGCGTGGACCGGGGCGCCCGCCCGCTGGGCGGTCGAGAACCCGGACCACCCCGAGGCGCACGAGGTGCTCACCGAGGTCGAGAAGCACCGCGACGGCTGGCTCCGGGGATACCGCGGCGGACTCGGGTTCGTCACGCTGGTCCTGCACCCGGGCCGGGCCGCCACGAGTCCCTGAAGATCCCGAGGGGAGCCCCCCGGTCCGGGGCGACCGCTCAGGCCGCGAGGCCCAGCCGCGCCATGCGGCGCGTGTGCTCGGCCGTGAGCTGCGAGAACACCCAGGCCTGCCGGTCCGCTGCGCTGCCCGTCGCGTCGGCCGCACCGGGCGTCCCCGCGTCGGTGCGGTGGCTCGCGCCGTCCGCGAGGAGGCGGCTGAGCCCGTCACGCTCCGCGAGCAGCGTCTGCACCAGACCGAGGGCCTCTCCCACGAGGCGGCGCCCCCACAGCGCGAGACGCGAGGCGAGCACGGGGTCGGCCGCCGCGGCGTCGGCGATGACGGTGGCCGAGCGCTCGGAGTCCACGCCGTCGGACAGGATCTCCAGGACCAGGTCGCGCGAGTCGTCGTCGAGCCCGTCGGCCGCGAGCCGGCAGAAGTCGTCGGCGACACCGTGCCCGACGTAGCCCTTGAGCACGCCCTCCCACCAGGTGCTCGCCGGGGTACGGCTCTCGAAGTCGTCGAAGATGCCGTCGAACGCGCCCATCTCGGCCTCGGGGTCGCCGCCCAGGTCGGCGATGCGCTCGAGGACGCGCTCGTGGCGGGCGAGCATCTTGCCGGCGTGCCGCGAGAGCTGGTGGCGCTGCGCGAGGGTCGGGGCGTTCGCCGCGTCGGCCGCGAGGCGCCCGAACGTCGACAGCTCGGTATAGGCGATGAGCCCCAGGAGACCGATCACGTCGCGGTGGGTCGCGAGCCTCTCCGTACCGTCGGTCAGGTCCTGGTGCTGGGGCTCGCTCATCCGGCCAGGATAGTCGAGCCCCCCGAGCGCGCGGCGTGCTCCACAGCGACGCGGATCGCGGCGCGACCGTCCGCCCACCGCGCGTCGTCCCGCCCTGAGGGCGCCGTCCGATACTATGGATGGGTACATCGGTTGCCCGGTCGTCCGAATCCCCCGGCCCCCGGTGGGCGCTCCCAGAGCCCCACCCCGTGCCGAAAGACTTGCGAACGACACTGCACGACGCCGACCTCGGTCGGTGCGCGCGGGCGGAACCGGGGTTCGCGCCTCACGGCCGACGACCCCCGACGACGTCTTCGCGGCGAATACCCACGATCGGCTGCCGGCCACTAGGCGCGAGAGACCGTACCTGCCTGGGACTTCCCGGAGCATCGTGGACCCGCCGAACCGTCGGGTCGATCACGCACGTGCGGCGCCTCGCGCCAGACATCAGAACCACGAGGCACCAGTGACCACCACCGAAACACCGATCGAGCCGACCGAGCTCGACCTCAGCCCTGCCGAGACCTCTGCCGACCTCCCTGCCGACGACGCCCAGGGCACCCTCTCGTCGACCATCCAGGCCAAGGACGTCTCCTTCGCGGACTTCGGCGTCCGCCCGGAGATCGTCGAGGCGCTGGCCGACGCCGGCATCACCCACCCCTTCCCCATCCAGGCCATGACCCTGCCGGTCGCGATGTCGGGCCACGACATCATCGGCCAGGCCAAGACCGGCACCGGCAAGACGCTCGGCTTCGGCGTGCCGCTGCTGCACCGCGTCGTCGCCCCGGGCGAGGAGGGCTTCGACCAGCTTCCCGCCCCCGGCAAGCCGCAGGCGCTCGTGATCGTCCCGACCCGTGAGCTCGCGGTGCAGGTCGCGGGCGACCTCGAGGCCGCGTCGGCCAAGCGCAGCGTCCGCATCATCCAGCTCTACGGCGGCCGCGCGTACGAGCCGCAGATCGCGACGCTCAACGCGGGCGTCGAGGTCGTCGTCGGGACCCCGGGCCGCATGATCGACCTCATGAACCAGGGGCACCTCAACCTCACGCGCGCTCGCTGCGTCGTGCTCGACGAGGCCGACGAGATGCTCGACCTGGGCTTCCTGCCCGACGTCGAGAAGCTCCTCTCGCGCACGCCCGCGGCCCGCCACACCATGCTGTTCTCGGCGACCATGCCGGGCGCGGTCGTCTCGATGGCCCGCCGCTACATGACGCAGCCGACGCACATCCGGGCCAACGACCCGGACGACGGCGGCCAGACCGTCAAGAACATCAAGCAGGTCGTCTACCGTGCGCACGCCCTCGACAAGGTCGAGGTCCTCGCGCGCATCCTCCAGTCGGAGGGCCGCGGCCTGACCATCGTGTTCGCGCGCACCAAGCGCACGGCCGCCAAGGTCGCCGACGAGCTCGCCGACCGCGGCTTCGCGTCGGGCGCGATCCACGGCGACCTGGGCCAGGGCGCCCGCGAGCAGGCGCTGCGCGCGTTCCGCTCGGGCAAGATCGACGTGCTGGTCGCGACCGACGTCGCGGCCCGCGGCATCGACGTCGACGACGTCACGCACGTCGTGAACTACCAGTGCCCCGAGGACGAGAAGACCTACCTGCACCGCACGGGCCGCACGGGCCGCGCGGGCAACAAGGGCACGGCCGTCACGTTCGTCGACTGGGACGACGTGCCCCGCTGGTCGCTCATCAACAAGGCGCTGGACCTGGACATCCCGGAGCCCGTCGAGACGTACTCGACGTCGCCGCACCTGTACACGGACCTCAACATCCCCGAGGGCACCAAGGGCCGCCTGCCCAAGTCCGCGCAGACCCGTGCGGGCCTGGACGCCGAGAAGCTCGAGGACCTGGGCGAGACCGGCAAGCGCGGCGGCTCGCCGTCGTCGGCACGCGGCGGCCGCGACGCGGGGCGCTCGGGCTCGCGCGACGCAGGCCGCTCGGGCGGCCGCGACAGCGGACGCTCCGGCTCGCGCGACGCAGGCCGCTCGGGCGGCCGCGAGGGCGCACAGCGTTCGGGCACGACGGCCTCCACCGCCGAGGCGCAGCCCGCCCGCACCGAGGCTCCCGCCGCGGGCGGCCCGGCCGAGGGCGCTCCGTCGCGTCCGCGCCGCCAGCGCAACCGTCGCCGCACGCACGGTGGCGCGTCGGGCACCGGGGCGTCGGGGGCACCGGCTCCCACCGAGTGATCCCCTGAGCACCACCTGACGGCGGGCCGGCGCGCCACGGAGCGGCGGCCCGCCGTCGTCGTCCCAGAACCTGCCGGCACCCGGGCCCCGCGGCGGCGTACCCGGTGCGGCGGGGCTAGCGTGGGTCCATGGAAGCCCGCGTCAGTCTGATCACCCTGGGGGTGCGCGACGTCTCCCGGGCACGCGCCTTCTACGTCGAGGGCCTGGGCTGGGAGCCGGTCGAAGAGGTCCCGGGCGAGGTCGTCTTCCTGCAGGTGGGCCACGGTCTGCTGCTGTCGCTGTGGCGCCGCGCCGACCTCCTCGAGGAGGCCGGCCCCGGCATCCACGAGGGGCACCACGGGACCGAGCGCATGGCACCCGTCGCACTCGCGCACAACGTCGGCTCCCCCGCCGAGGTGGACGACGTCCTGGCGAGCGCGACCGCCGCGGGCGGTTCCGTCGTCGTGCAGGCGCAGGTCCGGGTCTGGGGCGGCTACTCGGGGTACTTCGCGGACCCGGACGGGTTCCGCTGGGAGGTCGCGCACAACCCCGGCCTCGTGGTGTCCGACGACGGACGGGTCGCGTTCGTCGCGCCGGGCCCCGACCCCGGGGCCTGGTAGAGGCCGGCGTCCTGGTGCAGGGTCACGACGAGCCACACCTCCTCGCCGGCCCTCACTCGACCATCACGATCCCGTGCTCGAGGACCGCGCCCACCGGGAGGGCGTGGACGGTGAAGTCTGTCGGCGTGTCCCGGAACCCGGGCTGCTCGCGGAGCCGCTCGACGGCCCGCTCGGCCGAGGCGGCGGACGCGAACACCCCGATCATCTTGTCGTCCACGTGCCCGCTCGTCTGACGGTGCCTGTGGCGGACGAGGAAGACGTGGTCCGAGCCGCTCGTCGAGGGCGGCGCGGACGCGTCCTGGTGGCGGGTCACGGGGTCCAGTCCACGTCGGCGGCCTCGTTCCAGCCGATCCCCGCCTCGGTCCAGCGCGAGGACACCTGCACGAGGCGGTCGCGGAAGTCCGGGTAGTCCCGGTCGGCCTGCTCGGACCACGCCACCTCGGCCGTCGCGGGCAGGCGCGGGAACAGCATGAAGTCGGCGTACGTGTCGACGGGCACGAACACCTCGGGCCCGGACGGCAGACTCACGAGGCTGTCCGGGTACGAGCGGTCGGACCACAGCAGCACCTCCACGCCCGCCATCGCGGACTCGTCGGCGAGGACGCTCTCGCCGTCCGGCGACGTGAGCTCGGTCGCGGGGTCCCAGTCGTACGCCTCCTCGAGCGTGATCCGCGTGGCCCACTCGAGGCCGTAAGGGGTGTCGCCGTCGTACTTCATGTCGAGGTAGGTGCGGTCCGCGGGCGACATGATGAGCCGCGCACCCATGTCGAGGGCGTCCTGCACGTCGACCAGGTCCGCGTTCTTCGCCTCCCCGCCGATCACCCCGCGCAGCCGCTCCCCCACGCCCCAGTACTGGATGAGCGTCCCGGGCGGCAGGTCGTCGGCGGCACCCCACTGGTGCCAGCCGATGACGGTCTTGCCGTGGCCGGTCGCGATCTCGTTCGCCGCCTCGGCGTAGTTCTGGTACCAGTCCGGAGGGCTGGGCGCCTCGTCCCCACCCAGGTGCAGGTACGGGCCGGGGTTCTGCCCCGCGACCGACGCGAGGACCGTCTGGAGGAACGCGCGGACGTTGCCCATGTTCTCGTCGCTCGCGCAGACGATCGGGTTGTTGACCTCGGGGCCCCAGTACAGCGGGGTCGGGACGCCGTCGCAGGTGAGCGAGCCGAGCGACGCCTGCGCCGCGAGGGTGTGACCCGGCCCGTCGATCTCGGGGACGACCGTCATGAACTTCTCGCCCGCGTACGCGACGATCTCCGCGTACTCGTCCGCGGTGTAGTACCAGCGCTCGCCGTCACCGGTCCCCGGCTCCCACCCCTCCTGCGTCGTGGAGCCCGTCTCGGTGAGCCCGGGCAGGGCGTCGACGGCGATGCGCCAGCCCTGGTCGTCGATCAGGTGCAGGTGGAGAGCGTTGAGCTTGTACGTCGACGCGTGGTCGATGAAACGCTTGACGGACTCGACCGGGTAGAAGCGGCGGGCCACGTCGAGCATCGCACCGCGGTAGGCGAAGCGTGGCTCGTCGGTGATCGTGACGGCCGGTGCGGTCCAGCCGCCTGCGGGAGCGTCCTGGACCGACCGGGCCTCGATCTCCGGCGGGAAGAGCTGGCGCAGCGTCTGGACGCCGCGGAACAGCCCGGGCGGCGCGGCGGCGGTCAGGACGACCTGCTCGTCGTCGACCGTCAGCTGGTAGGCGTCGACCGCCGGGTCGTCGAGCGGGCTGTTCCGGTCCCAGACCGCCTCGGCACCGGTCGTGAGCTCGAGACGGATCTCGCCGGTCGCGCCCTCGACGGCCGGGCCGAGCGGCAGCTCGAAGCCTGTCGCGGTGCCCAGGTACTCGGCGAGCTCCTCTCCCACCTGGTGGACCTCCGGGGCCATGATCTCGGGGGTGACCAGGGCGATCGTCGAGTCCTCGTCGAGCACGAACCCCTCGCCCTCGTCGACGCTCACGTCCGTGGGCACGGGAACGAGCCCCAGCCCGGTCGAGGGGACCGTGCCCTCCTCGTCCGTGCACGCCGTGAGCAGCGCGGCGGTGAGGACCGCGGCGACGATCCCCGCGGTGAGCGTGACCGGTCGGCGGCGACCTGGCGAGTTCATCAGCACTCCTTCGTAACTCATGACCGAAGAGAGCCACGCCCTCTTCTCGCCTCCCACCCTAGGGGCGCTCAGGAGCCCGGGGGCTCAGGACTCCCGTCTCGATGAGGTAACGAACCCGGTGGAATCGGTCCCAGGATGTCGGGCAGGCCGTAGCGCTCGCAGAGCAGCTGGTAGCAGCGCGCGACCTCTCGGCGCCCGTCGGCAGCCGAGCCGCGCGAGAGCGGGGCGTCGTAGAGCGCCACGACCCGGCTACCCTGCAGCACGACGTGCGCGTGGCGATCGCCAGGCGTCGCCTGGACGATCATCGAGAGCTCGTTCGGGCAGGCGCTGCTGAGCAGGAACTCCTGGAGCACCTGGCTCTGCTCGATCTCCCGGCAGGCGGCGGAGGCCCCCCGGTGCGCCCGGGAGCGAAGGACCCACCAGCGAGGCTCGACCATCTGGGCGCTGACCTGCCCCGGGTTGGGCTCACCCTCCGGCGGGGTGGACGAGAGGCCGCTCGCCCGCTCGTAGGCCGTCGAGATGATGTCGAGGACATCGTCGGCGCCGTCCTCGTCCGGTCCCGGCTCGATCGTTGCGCGACCCGTCGCCACGGCTCGCTCTACGGCCTCCCGTCCTCGGGTCACCAGCCAGATGACGGCGAGCTCTCGAGAGTCACCGTCGAGGGCGCCACCGAGGTCCGGAGACCAGAGCTCGACGGCAGCGAGCGAGGCCTCGACCCGGCGGAGCTCCTCGACGAAGGCCACGATCTCCGTCGCGGACATCCGGTCGACCTGGTCGGAGAACGAGTTCACGGCGTCCTCGTCGAGGTCACCGCCGAGAGCGTCGAGCACCGACCACGGCCCCGGCCCGTCCGTCCGCCCTGCCAGCCGATCGACCATGCGCGGAGACTACCGCGCCGTGCCGTCACCGCCGCTGCGTGTCCCCGCAGCACGACGCCCGCGAGACCGGACGGTCTCGCGGGCGCTCTCGCGTGAAGGGGCTAGCCCGCCATCTGCACGAATGCCGTGACGGCGTCCGCGACGAGCTGCACGGCGATGGCCGCGAGCAGCAGACCCGCGATCCGGGTCACGAGGATCGTGCCCGAGTCGCCCAGGACGCGGTGGATGACGTTCGCGAAGCGCATCGCCAGGAACAGCGTGATGTGGACCGCGACGACGCCGGCCGCGATCGCGACCCAGTCGGCCGCGGACCCGTCGGCGCGCTGGACGAAGACCATGGTCGCGACGATCGCACCGGGTCCCGCGAGGAGCGGCGTGCCGAGCGGGACCAGGGCGACGTTGACGCCCTTGTTGCCCGACGGCGTCGGCTCCTCCATCTTCCCGGTCAGCAGCTCCATCGCGACCAGCAGGAGCAGGAGCCCGCCGGACGCCTTGAGCGCCGGGAGCGAGATGCCCATGTAGTTGAGGATCTGCTGGCCGAACACCGCGAACGACACGATCACGCCGAACGCGACGAGGATCGCCGTCCGGGCGGCCTGGTTGCGCTGCTTGGCGCCCATGGCGCTGGTCAGGCCCAGGAAGATCGGTACCGTCCCGGGAGGGTCCATGATCACGAACAGCGTGATGAACACCTCGGTGAAGAGGCGCAGGTCCATGATGTCGTTCACGACACCACCGCCCGCGCCGTCATCGGATCACGTCCAACGTGCCTAGCTCCTCGATCGTCTCCAGCACTCGTGGTGCTGTCGTGTTCTCGCCGAGCCGGTTCGGTTTGCCGGCCCCGTGGTAGTCGCTCGAGCCCGTGACGAACAGGCCCAGGGTGTGGGCGATGTCCTCGAGCCGGGCTCGCTGCTGCGCGCTGTGGTCGCGGTGGTGCACCTCGAGCCCCAGCAGTCCTGCGTCGGCCATCTCCTCGATGACCGCGTCCGACACCACGCGTCCTCGTCCGTCGGCGCCCGGGTGGGCGAAGACGGGCACGCCGCCCGCCGCGCGCACCGCGCGCACGGCGTCCAGGACGTCGGGTGCGTAGTGCGGCACGTAGTAACCGGTGCCGGGGTGCAGGATGGTGGCGAATGCCGCCGAACGGTCGCTGACGTGGCCGGAGGCCACCAGGGCGTCCGCGATGTGCGGCCGTCCGATCGTGGTCCCCTCCTGCGTCTGCGACAGGACATCTTCCCACGTGAGCGGGTAGTCCTCGCCGATGCGCTCGACCATGCGCCGGGCGCGCGAGATCCGGTCCTCGCGCGTGCGCTCGATCTCGACGAGCAGGTCTGGGTGCGTCGGGTCGTGCAGATAGCTCAGCAGGTGCACCGAGACGTGCCCCGAGCGGGCAGAGACCTCCATGCCGCGCACGAGCGCCACGCCGTGGTGCTGGGCCGCGCGGGCCGCCTCGGCCCAGCCCGCGGTCGTGTCGTGGTCGGTGAGGGCCAGGACGTCGAGCCCGGCGGCGGCTGCGTCCGCCACGACCTGCGCCGGGGCGTCGGTCCCGTCGGACGCCGTGGAGTGGGTGTGGAGGTCGATGCGCACTCCCTCAGGATAGTGAGCGCACGCGTCACGACCCGTCAGGCCGGGCCCGACGACGTCGCTCACCGAGGTGTGCGGGCCCCGCAGGACGCGACGGGCCCGCCGCCTCGGCGCCGGTCAGCACATCTAGCCGACCCGGACGAGGTCGGCGACCTCCGGGTGGCTCTGGAAGCCGGCCGACGAGTACGTGGCGACCGCGCCGACGTTCGAGCTCTCGGCGCACACGGTCGCGCTCGAGGCCCCCATCTCCTGGAGCGCCGAGGCCGCGGCCAAGGCGATCGCCCTGCCGTATCCGTGACCTCGGTGGTCACGGTGCACTCCCAGAGGCTCGAGCACACCGGGTCGCCCTTCTCCCGCCGACCACACGGTGGCTGTCGCCACAGCGGAGCCCTGAGCGTCGTAGGCGAGCAGACTACGGGCGGCGGCGTACGCCGGGCCGGTCGTCATCGTGTGCCAGCGCTCGTCCGTGAATCGAGACGACTCGAAGGAGGTCCGATGAACCAGGGCCTGGGCGTGTGCCAGTTCAGGGCCGACCTCCTCGATCCGCACGTCGGGGCGGGGCACCGGTTCAGCGAGATCCCGGACCATCGGCGTCCACAGCTCATCGGCCTGCCACCCTGCGCCCAGCAACCGTAATCGGAAGACGCCCCCGAGACGGGCCTCGACCGTCACGGGACCTCCAGGAAGCACTCCACGCGACGGGTCGGCGACGTCGTCCGCCATCCGGGAGGCAAGTTCTTGGTCGTTCTCAGCGTCCGGCGCGATCGCCAAGCGCAGGAGCGTGCCACCGTCCAGATAGCCCAAGGCAACGGGCCGGCCGTTCACGGCCCAGGTGCGAACCCTTCCGGCCAGTTCTGACGCACCGATCTGCCAGGCCCACCCGAGATCACCCGGGTGCAGCTGGAGGGACTTGTTCTCCTGCTGCCAACTGGCGAGCACCTCGATCATCTCGTGCAGCGCGGAGGGGTTCGGAGTGCTCAGCGTGATGACCATGCCGACATGACACATCCAGCAGGCGGCGTGCACACGTCGACACACCGGACGAACGGAGCACGAACAGAGGCTCGCCGTCTTCTCGATCTTCCGGACGCAGCCCACAGGCCCCGCGAGGTCGACGCCACGGCGCCACGAGGCCGGCTGCTGCTTGCCGCGCGCAGACGTCCACACCCGCAGGGAGTGAGGTCGCGCACCGCGGCGCCGGGCCCGTCTCCGGACGAGATCCGATGCGCCCCAAGGCCCCCACAGGACGTTCACGGGAGGCCCGCCGGGCTTTCGCAGGGCTCCCAGGTGGCGCTGGCAGCATCCGAAGCGATGCGAAACAGCCAGCCTGCACCCCGGGCCACCGCCTTCCCGTCCGCCCCGTCGATCGACCTCCTCCCGAGCCTCGCGCAGGCGTCCGTGGCGGGGTCGCCTGCCGCAGTCGTGTTCGTGCACGGCGTGCGCACGTCGAACGCGATCTGGGGTCGTCAGCTCGCTCACGTGCGCGAGGCCGGCCACCTCGCGGTCGCGGTGGACCTTCCCGGGCACGGTGAGCGCAGCGACGAGCGGTTCACGCTCGCGCGCGCCTTCGAGATCCTGGACGACGCCGTCGCCTCCTTCCCGGAGGACGTCCCGGTCGTCGTGGTGGGCATGTCCCTCGGCGGATACACGTCGCTCGCGTACGCGGCGACCCGTCCGGAGCGGTTGGCCGGCGTCGTGGCGTGCGCGTGCAGCGCCGACCCGCGCGGCAAGCCCGTCGCGCTGTTCCGCGAGGCCGCCGCCCTCGTGGACGCTGCGGGCACCGCGACCCGTCGCACCCTGGGCCGGTTGCAGGGCGTGCTGCGCGCCGGGAGGTCCGTCCCCGGCGGCGCCCGGGCCTCGGCCCAGCTCACGGGGGCCGGGTCGTTCGCCGATCCGCAGCTCCTCGGTCGTCCCGCGTGGCAGGTCGTGACCGACATGCTCCACGAGCTCGCGGGCCGCTCGTCGCGCGCGGACCTGCGCGCCGCGAGGGTGCCGGTGTGGCTCATCAACGGTCAGCGGGACCACCTGCGCCTCGACGAGAAGCGTTACCTCGACACAGCTCCCGACACGGCTCTCGTGGTCGTGCCGCGCGCGGGGCACGACGTGAACCTGGACGCTCCCGACGCGTTCAACGCGGCGCTCTCCCGGGCGCTCGGCGACCTCACGAGCCGCTGGTCACCCACGCGGCGCGCCGAGCCGGCTGCGGCCTAGTTGTACCCGGCCAGGAGCCCGGACGACCGGGCGGGCGGCACCGTCGGGTGTCACGTCGTCGCGCTCCCTGGCACAGGACATTCCTTGGTGACGAACCGAAGAACAAGGACGTATTGTCGCCTCACAATTCGAAGTTTGCCACCTAAAGAACACCTTTTGCGTGTTCACAGCAGAACTTTCGCCTATCTGTTGACATAGCCCCAGACGTGCGTTCTGATGATTGACAGTTGCTCCTGGAAACCACCGGGAGTCCTGGGTCTCCGGCTCGGGGCACGCCGGACGTCCGGACCGACGGTCGGCTCGCACGCATCGTCGCGTGCACCGGCTCGGCCACCCGTGGCCGCCTACCTCGCCCCGCGACGCGGGTCCCCCACCTGTCATCGGTGGCCCCCGTCGCTGACGTCCGGCGAGCGAGGCCTGTCACGCACGCGGGACCGACTTCCTGCCCCGGGGTCGCTGCCCCGGGGTCCGTCGACCGAGAGGCGTGGCGCGGTGCGCCGCGGCGCACCGTCGCGCCGTGGGGACTCGCCGTCCGCGTCCGGAAGGACATCCATGAGCGACCCGACGTCAGAGCTCCAGCCCGCGAACCCGCTCTCCAGACGTTCCCTGCTCCTCGGAGCGGGCGTCCTCGCAGCGGCTCCGGTCGCCGCCTACGTGCTCGGGCCCGGCGGAGCCGTCGCACCGGCCGCCGCCGCGGCGCCCGCGCCGAACGGCTCCCGGGCGGCATGGTCGGTTACGGGCTCGCCGCGGGGGCGGCGACGGTCCCCGGACCGGTGCTCGAGATGTGGGAGGGCGAGACCCTCGAGATCACCCTCGTCAACACGACCGATCAGCGCCTGTCCATCCACCCGCACGGCGTCAACTACGACGTGGACAGCGACGGCAGCCCGTTCAACGACTCGTTCAACGAGCCCGGGGAGACGCGCGTCTACGTCTGGTCGACCGTCCCCATGGCCCGCGACCGCGGCATCTGGATGCCGGGGAGCGCGGGCTACTGGCACTATCACGACCACGCGTGGGGCGAGCACGGCACTCCCGGTGTCGCGGCCGGGCTCTACGGAGCCCTCGTCGTGCGCAGGGTGGGCGACGTCCTCCCCCAGAAGCAGTTCACGGTGGTCTTCAACGACATGCTCGTGAACAACAAGGCCGCACCGGACACCCCGATGTTCGAGGCGAAGCTCGGCGAGCGCGTCGAGTTCATCTGCATCGGCCACGGCAACACGTTCCACACGTTCCACCTCCACGCGCACCGTTGGGCCAACAGCCGCACCGGTCTGCTCCAGGGCAGGGACGACCCGAGCCAGGTCGTCGACAACCGCGACCTCAACCCCGGCGACTCGTTCGGGTTCCAGGTCGTCGCCGGGCTGGGCGTCGGGCCGGGCGCCTGGATGTACCACTGCCACGTGCAGGTCCACGCCGACGGCGGGATGGCCGGGATCTTCCTCGTCCGCAACGCCGACGGCAGCATTCCCCCGGGCGCGCAGGAGTCCATCGACCGATTCCGAGGCCACGGCGGGCATGCGGGCGCAGCCGTCGACCCCGTCGTGCCGCCCCTTCCCGACGAGAGCGGGCAGGCGGGACACCCGGGGCACTGACGTCCCCGCGTGTCCCCTGCACCGTGCACCACGACCTTCCACCTCGCACCACCTGTCCGGCGTCCGGGTCCCCCCGGAGCGCACCGCACTGATGACGAAGGAGTTGGAGAGTGCCATCCAGACGAGCTGTTCCCCCCACCACGAGAGGCCGTTCCCGACCAGGAGCCTGGCGAACCATGGCGGTCGGCCTGACGAGCCTCGCGCTCGTCGCCGTCGCGACCGTGACCCCCGCGGTCGGTCAGGTCGAGCGCTCCGTCGCAGCGTCCCCGCCGACGACGGCGACAGCGAGCACCACGACCAGCACGGCACCCGACGCGGCGCGCGCTGCCGCAGCGGCGGCTGCTGCTGCTCCTGTGCGTGTCCTCGTGTTCCACGGAGCCCCTGACGCCCAGGACGATCCGGTCGTCGAGGCGACGCAGGCGTTCACCGAGCTCGGAGCGGAGCACGGGTTCTCCGTGGACGTCTCCTCCGACCCTGGCGTGTTCAGCCGGTCGGTGCTGGGCGAGTACCGCGGCGTCGTCTTCCTGTCCGCCGAGGGAGTCGAGCTCAGCGCCGCGCAGGAGGCGGACCTCAAGAGCTTCGTCAACGCGGGCGGCGGCTTCCTGGGCGTGCGCGACGCGGCGCGCGCCCAGGACTCCTCCCAGTGGTTCACGGGTCTGCTGGGTGCTCGGATCGCCGGTGCCCAGCCGGACGCCGAGGACGTCGCAGAGGTCACCGCGAGCGCCGAGAACGCCCCGAACGAGGGGGCCAAGAACCTGGTCGACGGCGACCCTGGCACCAAGTGGCTCGCGTTCAGGACGACGGCGACCATCACCCTGCGGCTCGAGGAGCCGGTCGCGCTCGCGCGCTACTCGCTGACGTCGGCCAACGACTTCGACGGTCGTGACCCGCGGTCGTGGACGCTCCAGGGCTCGACCGACGGCTCGACCTGGGTCGACGTCGACACCCGGAGCGACGAGGACTTCCCGCAACGCTTCCAGCGTCGGGACTTCGACGTCGCGAGCCCCACCGCGTACGGCTGGTACCGGCTCTCGATCACGCAGAACCGCGGCGAGAGCTCGACCCAGCTCGCCGAGATCTCGCTGTACGGTCCGGACGCGATCGAGCAGCCCGACCCCGAGCTCCCGGTCGAGGCGCGCACGGTCGACCTGATCGACCGCCAGCACCCGGCCACCGCGTCGCTCCCCCTCACCTGGGACCGCGAGGACAGGTGGCTGGGCTGGTCCGACAGCCCGGCCGGCGAGGTGCACACCGTCGCACAGCTCGAGCCGGGAACCGGCGCAGGGCCGACGACGTCACCGTTCGAGCCCGTGTCCTGGTGCCGTGACTACGACGGCGGACGCTCGTTCTTCACCGGCATGGGCGGCACGGCGGGCGGCTGGGCCGACGCGACGTTCCGCCAGCACCTGCTCGGCGCGCTGCAGTGGACGACCGGCGTCGTGCGCGGCGACTGCCAGGCGACGATCGCGTCGAACTACACCGTCGAACGCATCACCGCTCCGAACAGCGCCGGGGAGCTCGACCAGATCGGCGAGCCGCACGGCCTGACGGTCGCCCCGGACGGGAAGGTCTTCTACGTCGGGCGCGGCGCGTGCCCGACGGGTCCGATCGTCTCGTGGGAGAACCCCGACGTCGGCCTCGGTTGCGGCACGATCCACGAGTGGGACCCGGCCACGGGAGCGGTCAGCCTCCTGGGGACGCTCGACGTCATGGGCAACCGTGGCAGCGGCAGCGAGCTGGTCAAGAACGAGGAAGGCCTGCTCGGGATCGTCCCCGACCCGGACTTCGCCACGAACAGGTGGATCTACGTCTACTGGATGCCGCACGAGTCGATCGACCGCGAGCGCCGGGTCGGTCAGCGCACGGTGTCCCGCTTCACGTACGACCCGAAGGGCCCGCGCATCGACCAGAACACGCGTGTCGACCTGCTCGAGTGGGAGACGCAGATCCACAGCTGCTGCCACGCGGGCGGCGGCATGGCGTTCGACGACGCGGGCAACCTCTACGTCGGCTCGGGCGACAGCAACTCGTCGGGCGGCTCGGGCGGCTACTCCGGGAACAACTGGACCCAGGAGTACGCGGGCATCAGCTTCCAGGACGCGCGGCGCACGTCGGGCAGCACCAACGACCTCAACGGCAAGATCCTGCGGATCCACCCCGAGGACGACGGCACGTACACGATCCCGGAGGGCAACCTGTTCCCCGTGGGCGAGCACCCGGCCGACAAGACCAGGCCGGAGATCTACGTGATGGGCGTGCGGAACATCTCGCGTCTGCAGATCGACCCCGACACCGACTGGCTGACGGCCGCCTGGGTGGGGCCCGACGCGACCCTGCCCGACCCGGAGCTGGGTCCCGCGAAGTACGAGACGGCGACGATCATCACGTCCGCCGGCAACCAGGGCTGGCCCTACTGCATGGGTAACGGCCAGCCGTACCGCGACCGGAGCAACGAGGACGCGAGCGTCCTCGCCGGTTGGTACGACTGTGACGACCTCAAGAACACGTCGCCCCGCAACACCGGCCTCGTGGACATCCCCCCGGCACGCGACAACATGATCTGGTACTCGCCCAGCGGCGGCGGACCGGTCTTCCCGGAGGGCGAGGGCGGCGTCCCGACCTACGTCGACGACGAGGCGACGTACACGATCCCGTGGCTGCGGGGAGGTGGACAGGCCGTCATGTCGGGACCGACCTACCGGACCTCGCAGGTCGACCCGAAGAGCGACGTCGCGTGGCCCTCGTACTGGGAGGGCAAGTGGCTGCTCGGGGACCAGTCGAACCCGAACAACCGCGTGGCCGTGACCGTCGACCCGCAGACCGTGAGCGAGCAGGGCGCCCCCGCGTTCATGGAGGACCTGCGCCGCATCGTCCCCGGCGGTCGCGGCGACGGCCTGGTGCAGAGCTGGATGGACGCGTCGTTCGGCGCCGACGGCGCGCTCTACCTGCTCGACTACGCGGGGGGCTTCTTCAGCCTCGACCCGAACCAGAAGCTGGTCCGCGTCACCTACCAGGGAGGGGCTCCCACCCCGGCCGTGGCCGCATCGGGGACGAGCGTCCAGGGGGACCCGCTCACGGTCGCCTTCTCCGGTGAGCGTTCCGGTGGCGTCGCCTACCACTGGGACTTCGGCGACGGCCAGACGTCACGTGAGGCGAACCCGCGACACACGTACGCGCGCGTCGGGTCGTACGACGCGACGCTCACCGTGACGTATGCCGACGGCAGCACGGCCACGGCCGGGACCGCCGCGGCCACGACGTGCACCCTGCCGGACGCCCGGAGCACCGTGTGGTTCGGCGGGACCGACTCGGGCGTGACCAACGACGACCTGGGCGGGTGCACGATCAACGACCTGTTCCAGGACGAGAAGGAGTGGAAGAACCACAACCAGTTCCTGCGGCACGTCAAGGCCGTGGCGAAGGGCCTGGTCGACGACAGCCGCGTCACGGGCAAGGAGCGTCAGGCGCTCGTCAACGCCGCCGCGCGATCGCAGATCGGCGTGGAGCCCGGCGGGTACCGCACGATCTTCGACGGCACCCAGGAGTCGCTGTTCGACTGGGTCCAGCTGCCCGGTGGGAAGTTCGAGCTCCGAGACGACGGGTCGCTCCGGTCGTCCGGGGGGCTGGGGATGCTCTGGTACCAGGCGCAGGACCTCGGCGACTTCTCGGTCAAGCTGCTCTTCCGCGACGTCTCCCAGGGAACCGCGTACGCGAACAGCGGCGTCTTCACCCGGTTCCCCGACCCGACGGCACCCGGCGACGCCGAGTGCGCGCAGGGGCAGTCCCCGGCGTGGGTCGCGATCTCGTGCGGTCACGAGATCCAGATCTACGACGGCCCGACGGGTGAGCCGCAGAAGACGGGCTCGGTCTACAACTTCGACCCCGTCGCTCGTGGCGGGGCCGGGGTCACCCCCAAGGGCGAGTGGAACGAGTACGAGATCCGGGTGGTCGGACAGAAGTACACGATCATCCGCAACGGCGTCGTCATCAACGAGTTCGAGAACACGCCGGGCCAGCAGTCCTCGCGTGCGGGCGACCCGCCGACGGACCTGCGCCAGTTCGACCGCGGGTTCATCGGGCTGCAGAACCACGGGAACGCGGACCTCATCGAGTTCCGCGACATCCGGGTGGCAGACCTGTAGCACCCACCTGGTCGGGCGGGGGGGGGCCCCCCCCCCCCCCCCCCCCCCCCCCCCCCCCCCCCCCCCCCCCCCCCCCCCACCCCGCAGTCACCCGGTCATCGCGGGGGACGCCCGGTCACTGGGCGGGCTTGACCAGGGGGAAGAGGATGGTCTCGCGGATCCCGTGGCCGGTCAGCGCCATGAGCAGGCGGTCGAGCCCCATGCCCATGCCCCCCGACGGGGGCATCGCGTACTCCATCGCTGTGAGGAAGTCCTCGTCGAGACGCATGGCCTCGTCGTCGCCCGCGGCCGCGAGGACCGCCTGCGCCTCGAAACGCTGACGCTGGATCACCGGGTCGACCAGCTCGGAATAGGCGGTGGCCAGCTCGAAACCGCGGACGTAGAGGTCCCACTTCTCGACCTGACCCTTGACCGTGCGGTGGTCGCGGGTCAACGGAGAGGTCTCGACCGGGAAGTCGCGGACGAACGTCGGGGCATACAGGTGGGCGCCCACCAGGTGCTCCCAGATCTCTTCCACGAGCTTGCCGTGACCGGCACGCTTGGTGTCGTAGGAAATCTCGAGCCGGTCGGCGATCTTGGACAGATGTTCCACAGACGTTTCCGGGGTGATCTCTTCACCCAGGGCCGCCGACAAGGAGTCATACATCTTGAGGTGCGCCCATTCACCGCCGAGCTCGTACTCCTCGCCCCCCGGAAGCACGATCGTGGTCGTTCCCAGAGCATCCTGGGCCGCCCGCTGGACGAGGTTCTGCGTCAGGTCGGCCATGGTGTTGTAATCACCGTAGGCCTCGTACGCCTCGAGCATCGCGAATTCCGGCGAGTGCGTCGAGTCAGCCCCTTCGTTGCGGAAGTTGCGGTTGATCTCGAAGACCCGCTCGACCCCACCGACGACCGCGCGCTTGAGGAACAGCTCGGGTGCGATGCGCAGGTACAGCTCCATGTCGAACGCATTCATGTGGGTCGTGAACGGACGCGCCGCCGCCCCGCCGTGAATGGTCTGAAGCATGGGCGTCTCGACCTCGAGGTAGCCCCGCTCGTGGAAGTTCTCGCGCAGCGACCGCACCACCGCGGCACGCAGCCGGACCATGTCCCGCGCCGCAGGGCGCGCGATCAGGTCGACGTACCGCTGACGGACCCGGCTCTCCTCCGAGAGCTCCTTGTGCAGGACGGGCAGCGGGCGCAGCGACTTGGCAGCGATCTTCCACTCGTCCGCGAAGATGCTCAGCTCACCGCGGCGCGAGCTGATGACCCGCCCGTGCGCGAACAGGTGGTCCCCCAGGTCCACGTCGGCCTTGAACGCCGCGAGCGACTCCTCGCCCACCACGGCCTGGCTCAGCATGACCTGGAGCCGGTTGCCCTCGCCGTCCTGCAGCGTCACGAAGCAGAGCTTGCCCGTGTTGCGCAGGAACACGACTCGTCCGGCCACGCCCACGACGTCGTCGGTCTCCTGACCGCTCTCGAGGTGGTCGTACGCCGCACGGACCTGGGCGATCGTGTGCGTGCGCGGGACCGAGACCGGGTAGGCCTCCTCGCCCTGCGCGAGCAGCCGCTCGCGCTTCTCGCGCCGGACCCGCAGCTGCTCGGGGAGGTCGTCGGTCTCGTCGACCTCCGCCGGGGCGGGGTTCACGGCGGGAGCGGCATCGGCGGCGGGCACGGCGGCAGCAGCAGGATCGGGGGAAGTCACGCGACGATTCTACCGGGGAGCGCCGGATGGGGTTCCAGCGCTCCCCCGCACCGTCCCGCCCTGCCGCCCGACGCGTCAGCCGATGAGGTCGAGGGCCAGGTCGAGGATCGGCGCCGAGTGCGTGAGCGCCCCCACCGAGAGGTAGTCGACCCCGGTCCCGGCGACCTCGCGCGCCCGGTCGAGCGTCAGGTTCCCCGTCGCCTCGAGCTCGATCCGCCCCGGGCCGCCAGGCGCCGCCTCGCGCTCGCGCACGAGCCGCACGGTCTCGGCGAGCACGGGCGTGGGCATGTTGTCGAGCAGCAGGAAGTCGGCCCCTGCGTCGAGGGCCTCCATGGCCTGGTCCGTCGTGTCGGCCTCGACCTGGACGAGGACGTCGGGGAACATCGTCCGGACGGCCTCGATCGCGCCGCTCACCGAGCCCGCGGCGACGACGTGGTTGTCCTTGACCATGGCCACGTCGTAGAGACCCATGCGCTTGTTCGTGCCACCCCCCGCCCGGACGGCGTACTTCTCCAGGGCACGCAGGCCCGGGGTCGTCTTGCGGGTGTCGAGCACCTGCGCGCCGGTCCCGTCGAGCTCGCGGGCCCACGCGCGGGTCGCGGTCGCGACGCCGCTCGCGCGGCTCGCGAGGTTGAGGAGCGTGCGCTCGGCCGTGAGGAGCACCTGGACCGGACCGGTGAGCGCCGCGAGGACACGCCCGCGTGCCACGGCGTCGCCGTCCTGCGCGGTGAAGGTGACCGTGACGGGCGCGAGCCCGAAGCGCTCGGCGACCTGCCGGGTGACCTCCTCCACGACCACGAGGCCGGCCACCACTCCGTCGGCCCGCGCCACCAGGTGGGCGGTCCCCATGCCCGACGGCGGCACCGTGGCCTGGGTGGTCACGTCCCGGCCCGGAGCGGGGCCGAGGTCCTCGTCGAGGGCACGCGTGACGATGTCGGTGATCCACCGGGGGTCGAGGCCGGGCTCGACGAGAGAGGGAGAGTTCACGGCGCTCACGCTACCTTCCCCGGCGACGGCCGACCGGCGACCGGCGACCGCTCACACGACCCGCAGCGCGCCGTCCGCCCCGAGCGTGATCTCGATCCGCCGCCCCCACGCCGGGTCGGCCTGGGGGAAGTCCGTCCGGAAGTGTCCACCCCGGCTCTCCTCGCGCACGAGCGCGGCCTCGGTCAGCGCGGTCGCGACCTGGTGGACGTTGGTCGTCTCCCACTCGGCGGTCTGGGGGACGGCCACGACGTCGGTGGACCGGTGCGCGTCGGTGCGCACGGCAGCGAGCTTGTCGGCTGCGGCCCGCAGGCCCCGGGCGTCGCGGATGACGCCCGGCCCGGCCGAGGAGACGGACTGGACCCGGGACCGCGACGCGGCGGGCACGAGCGCCGCACCGCCGTCGCGCTCGACGGGCGTCCCGAGGGGGAGCTCTCCCGCGGCGACGCGCGCCGTGATCTCCTGGGCCGCCCGGTACGCGAAGACCAGGCCCTCCAGGAGCGAGTTCGACGCGAGCCGGTTGGCCCCGTGCACGCCGGTGCACGCGACCTCGCCCACGGCGTACAGGCCGTCGAGCGTCGAGCGTCCGTGGAGGTCCGTGACGATGCCGCCCGAGTGGTAGTGCTGGGCGGGCGCGACCGGGACGGGCTCCTCGGTGAGGTCGATGCCCTGGTCGAGCAGGCGCTCGGTGATGGTCGGGAACCGCTTGCGCAGGAAGTCGGCACCCAGGTGCCGGGCGTCGAGCAGCACGTGGTCCGAGCCCGTGGCGGCCATCTGCCGCACGATGGCGTGGGCCACGACGTCGCGCGGCGCGAGCTCGGCCATGGGGTGGACCGCGGGCATGAAACGGTGCCCGTCGGTGTCGAGGAGGATCGCGCCCTCCCCCCGGACGGCCTCCGACACGAGCGGGAGCTGACCCTTGGCGCCGAGACCCAGCCACAGCACGGTCGGGTGGAACTGGACGAACTCGACGTCGCCGAGCGTCGCCCCCGCACGCAGCGCGGCGGCCATGCCGTCGCCCGTGGCCTGGGGCGGGTTGGTCGAGGAGCGGAACACCTGCCCGATCCCACCGGTCGCGAGGACGACCGCCCGGCCGAGGACCGCGCCGACGCCGTCGCGCGAGCCCTGCCCGCGCACGTGCAGCGTCACGCCGCACGCGCGGGGACCGCCGGGCTCGTCGGGGGACGTGGTGAGGACGTCGAGCACGAGGGCGTTCTCGATGACCTCGATGCCGGGGTCGGCGAGGACGGCCTCGAGCTGGGCGACGAGCGCCCGGGAGATCTCGGCGCCCGTCGCGTCGCCGCCCGCGTGCGCGATGCGGTCGGCGTGGTGACCGCCCTCGCGCGTGAGCGCGATGTCGCCACCAGGGGCGAGGTCGAAGTTCGCGCCGCGCGAGACGAGCTCGCGCACGCGTGCGGGGCCCTCGGTCACGAGGACCTCGACCGCGGCCGGGTCGCACAGTCCCCCGCCCGCCGCGAGCGTGTCCTCGAGGTGGGCCGCGGGTGAGTCCGAGGGGTCGAGGGCCGCGGCGATGCCGCCCTGCGCCCAGACCGTGGAGCCGGAGGAGAGCTCGCCCTTGGTCACGAGCAGGACGCGCGGCACCTGGGTGCGCAGCTCGAGCGCGGCCGTGAGGCCGGCGATGCCGGAGCCGACGACGATCGCGTCGACCGTGGTCGTCCAGCCGGGGGCCGGGGCGGCGAGCCGACGGGCCAGGTGCCGGGGCGCGCGGGGCGCCTCGTCGGTGGAGACGTTCGCCTCCGCGGCCTGGGTCACTCGGCCGTGGCGGACTGGAACGGGGCGATGGGCAGGCCGCTCGGCTCGAGGTCGTACCCCTCGGGCACCAGGCCGGGCTCCTCGCTCACCTCGACGATGCGGTTGTCCCCGTCGACGAACACGACGTTCGGCAGGAAGTGGCGCGCCTCGTGGTCGGCGATCATGCCGTAGGCGATGAGGATCACGGTGTCGCCGGGGTGCACGAGGTGCGCGGCGGCGCCGTTGATGCAGACCTTGCCGGAGCCGCGCTCACCGGGGATCGCGTACGTCGTCAGCCGTGCGCCGTTGGTGACGTCGACGATGTCGACCTGCTGGCCGGAGATGATGTCGGCGGCCTCGAGGAGGTCGACGTCCACGGTCACGGACCCGACGTAGTGGAGGTCCGCCTGCGTCACGGTGGCGCGGTGGATCTTCCCGATCATCATGGGTCGCTGCAAGGAAGCGGGGCGGCGCGTGCCGTCCTGCGGTCCCGTCTGGGTCACTGCGTGCCTCCTGGGCGGGCCGTGCTCGCGGCGGGGTCTGCCACGTCCACGGCCAGGTTGTCGATCAGTCGGGTGGTGCCCACGCGTGCCGCGACGAGCAGCAGCGCAGGTCCCACGTACTCCGGTTCCAGGTCGTCCACGGTAGTCGGGTCGACCAGCGCGAGGTAATCGACCACAACACCGGGGTGCTCGTTGAGCATTCCCGAGGCCACCTCGACGGCCGAGGCGGCGCCCCGGCCGGCAGCGGCCGCGGCGGCTCCGGCACGCAGGGCCCGGCTCAGGGTCAGGGCGTCGGCGCGCTCGGCGGCGGACAGGTACGCGTTGCGCGAGGACAGCGCGAGGCCGTCGTCGTCGCGCACGATCGGGACGCCGACGACCTCGACGTCGACGTTCAGGTCCGCGACCATGCGGCGGATCGCGAGGAGCTGCTGCGCGTCCTTCTCGCCGAAGAACGCGACGTCGGGGCGGGTCAGGTGCAGGAGCTTGAGCACGACGGTCAGGACCCCGTCGAAGTGGCCGGGGCGGAAGGCGCCCTCCAGCACGGTGCCGATGCGGCCCGACGTGACGCGCACGATCGGGTCGCCGCCGGGGTACATCTCCTCGACCGAGGGGGCGAACACGACGTCCACGGCGGGGCGTCCGGGCGCGGGCTCGGGGAGCCCTGCGAGGAGCGTCACGTCGGCGTCGAGGTCGCGCGGGTAGCGGTCGAGGTCCTCGTCGGGCCCGAACTGCAAGGGGTTCACGAAGACCGTCACCACGACCTGCCCCGCCGGCCCCACCCGCTCGCGCGCGGCGCGCACGAGCTGCAGGTGCCCGTCATGGAGAGCGCCCATGGTCATGACGACGGCCCGCTCGCGCGTCAGGGCGCCCGGCTCCCGGGCGCCGGGTGCCCGCCCGTCCCGGCCCGACGGCGTCGCGCCCGTGGGTGCTGCGCCGTCGGGCCCGGCGGTCGTGGCCAGGGCGTCGCGCAGGTCTGCGCGCGTGCGCACGACGTGCGGCCGGGCCCCGGCAGGGGGCGTGGGGACAGACATCAGTGACCTTCCTCGAGGACGTCGAGCAGCTCCTGCGCCTGGCGGGCGTCGATGCGCCCCGCGGCGAGGGCACGGCTCGTGGCTCCGCGGCTGAGCTCGCGGTAGGACGCGGGCACGTCGGTCGCGGCGACGCGCGGAGCGGTCTCCTGCGCGGACGTCACGGCGAGGGCTCGCAGCACCTCGAGGTGCTCCGCGACGGTCCCGACGTCCCCGCGCGACACCGGCCCGGTGAGGGCCGAGATCGCGCCGGGCCCCGCGCCCTCGCCCGCGTCGGCCGAGCGGGTCGCGCCGTCGAGCGCCGCCGACAGCAGCGGGGCCAGCACGCGCCCGGGCTGCTCGATGCCCGCCGCCTCGAGCGCCTGGGCGGCCTGGGCCACGAGCACCACGAGGTGGTTCGCGCCGTGCGCGAGGGCCGCGTGGTAGAGCCCGCGGGCCTCCTCCTCGACGATCACGGGCTCACCACCGAGCTCGACCACGAGGGCCTGCCCGATGGGTTGGACCGGTCCGGGCGCCGTGACCGCGAAGGTCGTGCCGACGAGGCGCGACAGGTCGAGCGACGTGCCGGAGAACGTCATCGCGGGGTGGATCGCGAGCGGGATCGCGCCCTGGGCGCGCGCCGGGTCCAGGACGCCCGCACCGTAGCGGCCCGACGTGTGCACGACGATCTGGCCGCCCTGCCACACCCCGACCTCGGCGAGGCCCGAGACCAGGCCCGGGAGGGCGTCGTCGGGCACGGCGAGCAGGACCAGCTCCGAGCGCCGCACGACCTCCTCGACCTCCAGCACGGGGATGCCGGGCAGGAGCGTCTCGATGCGCTCGCGCGAGGCCTCGGAGATGCCGCTCGCGCCGACGACCGCGTGGCCCGTCGCGCGCAGCGCGCTGCCGAGGACGGCGCCGACGCGTCCTGCGCCCACGACGCCGACACCCAGGCGTCCGGGGCGTCTGCGGCCGGTCGCGTCAGTCACGTGCGTTCTCCTCGTCCTCGTCGGTCCGGTCGTCCGTGCCGGTCGTGCCGGTCGGGCCGGTCGTGCCGTACGTCTCGTGCGGGCCGCTCCCCGGCCCCTGGCCGGTGTCGTCGCCACCCTCGATCTGCTCGACCACGGCCGCGACCTCGTCGCGCCGCATCCACAGCTCGGGGCCCGCGTGCGCGCGGGCCTCGCGGGCACGGCGCGCCTGCTCGTCCATGAGCGCCCCCGCGACGTGCTGGTCGAGGTGCGGAACGGCCGGGGTGACCGGCCCGGGGACCGAGTGCATCGCGAACGTCGCGACGCCCAGGCGACGCTGCCACGGCCCCTGCTGGAGGCCGAGCGACTGCGTGCGCTCGTGCGGCACGATCTCGACGCGCCGCACGAGGCGTCCGCGCCGCAGGACGAGCGCACGCCCCGTGACCGTGAAGCCGTTGCGACGCCACGCGATCGGGTCGAGGATCCGGGCGCGCCGGGGGGCCGTCGTGAAGTGGGCGCCCGCGTCGATCCCGGACAGCGCCTCGTCGAGCAGCCCGCGCGGGTCGGGGGTCCCCAGGTCCGGCAGGACGAGCCACACCGCGCCCAGGGCCTCGTCGCGCGTGCCGACGGGCAGCAGGACGCTGTTGTTCGTCGTCCCGTCCGAGCTCTGGCCGTACCCCGCGACGTTGACCTCGACGCGCCACCAGTCGGCACTGCGCCACAGGAGCCCCTGCGTGAGGCGGATCGCCTGGACGCGGCCCGGCGGGATGGTCTGCGAGCGGGTCTCGAGCAGGCCGTGACGCAACCGGATGCCGTCGGGCGAGATCGCGCTGCGGAAGTTGAACTCGCGCGTGAACCGGCCGAACAGGTAGCCGCCGACGCCCAGGACCAGCGGCAGGGCCGTGAACAGCGTCCCGATCTCGCGCGTCCCGACCGCCACCCCGATCAGGCCGAGCACCGCCACGACCAGGACGATCATCGCGACCGTGCGGACGAGGGACAGGACCAGCCGGCCCGGCGGGACCTCCATGACGGGCTGCTCGGGCGCCTCGGGAACGCCCAGGGAGACGTGCCCGACGACGTCGCTCCCGTCCGTGGGGACCTCGTTCTCCGGGGCCTCGCCCCGCCCGTCCGAGGCACCCTCGCCGGGCGTGGCAGGACGTGCGGCAGGACCGCCGACCCGCAGTCCCGCTGCGCGGGCCAGGAGCTCGACGCGCAGGTGGTCGGCCTCCTCGAGCTTGAGGAACCCGAGCTTGATGCCCGAGTCCGCACCGCCCGCCACCTCGAGCTTGAGCTCGGCCAGCCCGAAGAGCCGGGCGACGAGCGGCTGGACGATGTCGACCGCCTGCAGGCGGTCGAGCCGGGCCTTGCGCTGCTGCCGGAACAGGACCCCTGTGTGCAGGCGGACCGACTCGTCGTCGATCGCGTACGTCGTCATGCGCCAGGCGAGCGCCGAGTAGCCGAGGCCGATCAGGCCGACCAGGACGATCCCGCCCAGGATCTGCCACCAGCCGTTGCCGGCCAGCATGTTCTGCCCCGCGGGGAGTCCGTCCAGGGTCTGGTTGCCGACGATCACGAGCAGGACCGCGATGACGGACCAGCCCCGGACCACCGGGGTCACGGGGTGGACGCGGTGCCAGGTGAGGTCTGTCGGTGGGGCGTCGGGCTGCGTGGTGCTCTCGCTCATAGCCCGGCCAACCGTGCCTCTCCGCGCGAGGCGAGGCGGTCGCGCAGGCGCTCGGCCTCGGCCGGCTCGAGGCCGTCGATCGACGCGTCCGTCGCGGGCGAGGCGGTGTGGAGCTGGACCTGGGCGATGCGGAAGCGGCGTGCGAGCGGCCCGGCCTGCACGTCCACGTACTGCATGCGGCCGTACGGCACCACGACGAGCGAGCGGAACATCACGCCCTTGCGGATCAGGAGGTCGTCGTCGCGCTCGGCGTAGCCGATGGCCCGGACCTGGCGGGGCACCACGACCACGCACCAGACCCCGATCAGGAGCATGACGGCCGGGACGGCCCACAGCCAGACCAGGCTGAACACGAGCGCGAACACCGCGCCCAGGACGGCCGGGACCAGCAGGAAGATGCCGACCGTGAGCAGCCTGGCCGTGATCAGTCGGCTCGAGACGCCCTGCCAGGTCACCCCCGGCGGGTCGAAGGGGCCGCTCGGGGTCGTCGGGGCCGAGTCCGTCACCGGAGCCGGGTCGGTCTCTGGGGCCCGGTCGAAGGCGTGGTCCGTCATGTCCCCATCTTCCCATCCGGGGTGGGCCTGCGCGTCGTCCGGGAGGTTGACCCGGTCACCCGGCGGCGTCGGCCTCGGGCGCGGACTCGCCGGTCGGCCGGGACCGCCCGCGCTCGGAGGGGTCCCCGTCCTCGGGCGGGACCTGGCAGAAGGTCTCCACGACCAGCCCGACGACGGCGAGCACGACCGCGCTCAGGGCTGCGACCCCCGCCGCGACCGCCTTCTCCCGCCGGGGCTCGATCGCGAGGTCGCCCAGGACCGCCACGACCTGCGCGAGGTACCACCCGGCCAGCAGCGACCCCGTGAGAGCCGCGGCCTTGGCCAGGACGAGCGTGCGGGCGGCGCGCAACGGGTCGAGCGACGGGCGCCGCCCCTTGAGGTAGGACCGCACGGCCCACCCCGCCCAGAAGACGGCGACCGCGAGGCCGACGAGGGCCACGTCGACGATCCAGGGCACGTGCGGCAGGTACGTCCCCCGACGCTCGAGCCCGACGACGACGAGCCACCCGACCACCGTCGTCACGACCGTGACGAGCAGGAGCGTCGTGACCTTGGTGCGCTGCATCAGCTCGACGAGCCGCGCAGGTCGGCCGGGAAGGTCATGGGCGTACCGGTGACGGGAGGCTGCTGGACCGACGGCGCCCCGGGCTGCGAGGACCGCGGCTCAGGGTGCCCGGGAGCGTGAGGCGCCGGCGGGGCCTGCGGCGGCTGGAACGAGCCCGCCGGGGCCTGGTGCACCGGGTGGAACTGCGGTGACCCCTGCTCGGCCGGGGAGAACGGCTGAGGAGCGGGTGCGGGCTGCTCGGCAGCGGGTGCGGCCTGCGAGACGTCGGCCCACAGCGGCGGGACCTGAGCGTGCGGAGCCTCCTGCCCGTCCTGCGGGTGCACGGGGTGGAACGAGGGCACGAACGGCCCGGGCTCCGCCACCGCCTGCTCCTGCTGAGCGGGGGCCGACGGCGGGACCGGGGCGGCCGGGGGCTGCTCGGGCACGAACGGGTTCACCGGCGCCGGCACGGGCGCGTGGCCGCCCGCGTCGTGCGGGACCGGCTGCGCGGCCTCACCGGGGTGCGCCGGACGGGTCGACGACGTGGCGGCCTCGGGTGCGGGGGCCTCGGCCTGCGGGCTCGGCGCGGACGTCGCGGGGTCCTGCCGTGCGGGCTCGGCGGTGGCCGCCGGAGCCTCCTCGGCACGGGCCGCGACCGGGGCCGCCTCGGGCTCCGGCTCCGCGTCCGTGAGCCAGTCCAGGGCCAGCCACCGGATGCCGCCACGGTCGGGGGCCGTCGCCGCGAGGGTCGCGACCGGACCTCCGCCGAGTCCCGGCAGCACCGCGTCGGGTGCGATCTGCGACCACGGCTCCAGCACGAACGCCCGCTCGTGCGCCCTCGGGTGGGGCAGCTCGAGATCCTCCGTGAACTCGGTGACGGTGCCGAAGACGATCAGGTCGACGTCGAGGGTGCGGGGGCCGTTGCGCTCGGCGCGGACCCGCCCGTGCACGTTCTCCACCCCCTGGATGGCGTGCAGGAGCGCGCGCGGCGACAGCGTCGTGCGGGCCAGGAGGATCGCGTTGAGGTAGTCCGGCTGATCGGGGCCTCCGACCGCCGCGGTCCGGGCGAGCGGCGAGACGTCCGTGATCTCGAGACCGGAGATCCGGTCGAGGTCCGTCACGGCGTCCCGCAACGTCTGCTGGGCGTCGCCCAGGTTCGCGCCCAGTGCGAGCACGACGGGCACGAAGCCCGTCGGCGCCTCGTCGAGGCGGTCGAGGGGGCGGACGGGCTCGGGCTCGGGTACCGGGTGCGGCTCGGGCTGCGGCTCGGGCTGGTGCACGGGCTCCGGCTGGTGCGCGACGGGACGGTCGGGAGCAGTGTGCTCCGTGGGGGTCTCGGCCAGGTCCTGGGCCACGACCGGGGCACGCTGCGCAGGGACGTCCGCGGGCTCGGGCAGGGGCGGCAGCGGGGCCGGGGGCGTGGTCTCGGCGGTCGTCGTCGCGACCGGGAAGGACTGGTCCCGGTCCTCGTCGACGGACGGTTCCTGCGCGGCCCGCACGGGCTCCTCGGCCGGGACGCGCTCGGCCTCGGCCTGCGCCGCGGCGAACGCTCCGGCGTCCGGCACGGCGTACCCGACGGGGGCCGCGGGGGCGACCGGCGCAGCGGGCTCGGCCGGTGCGGCAGCCGCAGCCTGCGTGAAGTGCTCGACCGGTGCGGCGGGCACCGCCTGCGCGAGCTGCTCCGCCGGTGCGACGGCCTCGACGGGTGCCGCGGCGGGAACGTCCGGGTGGCGGTCCTCGACGGGAGCACCTGCGCCCTGCTGCGCCGCGGACATCTCGGGGGCGGCGTCGGCCGGCGCCACCTCGGGCGACGGCACGGGCGCCTGGTCGGGCACCTCGACCTCGCCCGTCGTCACGAAGTCGGCCGACGGCGCGCTCAGCGCGTCCTCCGGAGCGCTGTAGAACGAGTCGAGGGCGGCGACGAACTCCTGGTCGGAGACCCCTCCGGCCCCGCCGTCCCCGGCGACCGGTGCGTGGTCCTCGGGGGCCGCCGCGAAGACGCCCTGGTCGGGCGAGCGGTCCGGCGCTGGCACGGGGGAGACGGGCGGGATCGACGGGGGCATCGACACGTGCTCGTCCTGGGGCGTGACGGACTCCGTCAGCGCGACCTGCCCGAGCACGGGCGGCGTGATCGAGCCCACCGGGATCGGCACGACGCGCGGTCGCTCGTCGACGACGGCGGCCACGACGGGGGTCTTGACCCGGTCACGGCGGATGACGACCTCGACGTCGTCGAACGGCACCGTGATGGGCGCCTGCGGCTTGTGGACCGCGACGTCGACGGCCTCGACCGACGCGTGGCGCAGCGCGACCGCGGCGACCCGCTCGGCGACGGTCTCGATGAGGTCCGCGGGCGAACCGGCCAGGACCGCGACCACGTCCTCGGCGACGACCGCGTAGCTCACGGTGTCCTCGAGGTCGTCCCCGGACGCGGCACGCCGCGTGTCCAGGTGCAGCACGACGTCGGCCCGGAACAGCTGGCCGTCGATCCGCTCGTGCTCGAACACGCCGTGGTGCCCCGTCGCGCTGAGCCCCGTGAGCCGGATCTGGTCGAGAGGCCGTCCGTCGGTGCCGTGCACCGCCCCTGCGAACGCTGTGCTCACGTCGTGCTCCTGTCGTCGCTGTCGTTCGTTCCGTGGTCCGTGCTGTGGCGCGGACGAACCGCACCGGCGGGCCCGTGCCCGCCCGTCGAGGCTGGTGCCCTGCCGAGGGCGCCGGGGGCGGGTTCTCCCCCGCTGGCATCCTCCCCTGTCCGACCGGCCCGAGTCCACGCCGCGGCGACCCGCACCGCGTCCGCCGACGGCCGGACGGCGTGCACGCGCACGCACCACGCACCCTCCGCCGCGGCGAGGGCCGTGATGGCGGCGGTCGCCCCGTCCCGCTCCAGGGGCGGGACGGGCGTGCCGTCCTCGCCCGCGAGCAGGTGGCCGAGGAACCGCTTGCGGGACGCCCCGACGAGCACCGGGAAGCCCAGCTCGCGCAACGTGCCCAGGTGCGTCAGGAGCGGCCAGTTCGTCGAGCCCGCCTTGGAGAAGCCCAGCCCGGGGTCGAGCACGATGCGGTCGTCCCGCACCCCCGCCGCCCGGAGCGCCTCGACCCGTGCGGCGAGCTCGTCGCGCACGTCCGTCACGACGTCGTCGTACACCTCGAGGTCGTCCATGACGTCCGCGTGCCCGCGCCAGTGCATGGCGACGAACACCGCGCCCGTCCGGGCGGCGACCGCGGCCATCTCCGGGTCCGCGAGCCCCCCGGAGACGTCGTTGATGATCTGCGCGCCCGCGGCGACCGCCTGCTCGGCGACCGTGGCCCTGGTCGTGTCGACGCTCACCACGGCACCGCGGGACGCGAGCGCCTCGATCACGGGCAGGACCCGCGCGAGCTCCTCCTCGACGGGCACGCGACCTGCACCGGGTCGGGTCGACTCACCACCGACGTCGAGGACGTCCGCGCCCTCGGCCAGGAGCTCGAGGCCGTGCTCGACCGCGGCTCGGGGCTCGAACCACTCGCCGCCGTCGGAGAAGGAGTCGGGCGTGACGTTGACGACGCCCATGACGAGCGTCCGACCGACCCCCGCGAACGGGAGGCCGCTCGGGGTGCCGTCGTGCTGTGTGTGCTGCACTGCTGCGCGCCTACCGTCCCAGGATCAGGCTCATGGCCTCGGCGCGCGTGGCGCCGTCGCGCACCTGGCCCCGCACCGCGGACGTGACGGTCCGGGAGCCCGGCTTGCGCACACCGCGCATGGACATGCACAGGTGCTCGCACTCGACCACGACGATCACGCCGCGGGGCTCGAGGTGCTCGACCAGCGCGTCCGCGATCTGCGACGTGAGCCGCTCCTGCACCTGGGGGCGGCGCGCGTACACGTCGACCAGCCGGGCCAGCTTGGACAGCCCCGTGATCCGGCCGTCGGCGTTGGGGATGTACCCCACGTGCGCGACGCCGTGGAACGGGACCAGGTGGTGCTCGCACGTCGAGTAGACCTCGATGTCCTTGACCAGCACCATCTCCTCGTGGCCGAGGTCGAACATGGTCGTCAGGACGTCGCCGGGCTCCTGGCGCAGGCCCGCGAAGATCTCGCGGTAGGCGCGGGCCACCCGGGCAGGGGTCTCGACGAGGCCCTCACGGTCCGGGTCCTCACCCACGGCGAGGAGGAGCTCGCGCACCGCGGCGCGGGCCCGCTCCTCGTCGTACTCGGGGACGTCGGCAGCGGCACGCAGCCCCTGCTCGGCCCTCGCGGTCACGTCAGACCTGCCCGTCGTCGACCGTGCGGTCGGCGGGGACCTCGCCGATGCGCTCGGGCGGCAGCTCGTCGCTCGCCGCCGCGGCCTCGTCCTGCGGGACCACGATCGGCTGTCCCGTGGGGTCCTTGGGCATCTCGGCCTTCTCCGCGTCCGTCAGGACCGGGGGCCGGTGCGACACGGCGCGCTGCTCGCTCGAGAGCCAGACCTCGCGGGGGGCACGCTTGACGACGGGGGCGAAGATCTCCGCGAGCTCGGCCTGGTTCAGCGTCTCCTTCTCGAGGAGCTCGAGGACCAGGTGGTCGAGCACGTCGCGGTACTGGACGAGCACCTCCCACGCCTCGTCGTGCGCGGCCTCGACCAGGCGACGGACCTCGTGGTCCACGGTGCCCGCGACCGACTCGGAGTAGTCGCGCGTGTGGCCCATGTCGCGGCCCATGAACGGCTCGCCCGAGCCCGTGCCGAGCTTGATCGCGCCGACGCGCTCGCTCATGCCGTACTCGGTGACCATCTTCTTGGCGATCGCGGTCGCCTTCTCGATGTCGTTCGAGGCCCCCGTGGTCGGGTCGTGGAACACGAGCTCCTCGGCGACCCGCCCGCCCATGGCGTACGCGAGCTGGTCGAGCAGCTCGTTGCGCGTCGTCGAGTACTTGTCCTCGAGCGGCATGACCATGGTGTACCCCAGGGCGCGTCCGCGCGGCAGGATCGTCACCTTGGTCACGGGGTCCGTGTAGCGCATGGCCGCGGCGACCAGGGCGTGACCGCCCTCGTGGTACGCCGTGATCTTCTGCTCCTTGACGTTCATGACCCGGGTCCGCTTCTGCGGTCCCGCGATCACGCGGTCGATCGCCTCGTCGAGCGCGCGGTCGTCGATGAGCTGGGCCCCGGAGCGCGCCGTGAGCAGCGCGGCCTCGTTGAGGACGTTGGCCAGGTCGGCACCGGTGAAGCCGGGCGTGCGGCGCGCGACGGCGGCCAGGTCGATCTCCGGGACGATCGGCTTGCCCTGGGCGTGCACCGCGAGGATCGCCTCGCGGCCCTTGAGGTCCGGGGCCTCGACGGCGATCTGCCGGTCGAAGCGGCCCGGACGCAGGAGCGCGGGGTCGAGGATGTCGGGGCGGTTGGTCGCAGCGATGAGGATGACGTTGGTCTTGACGTCGAACCCGTCCATCTCCACGAGGAGCTGGTTCAGGGTCTGCTCGCGCTCGTCGTGCCCGCCGCCCATGCCGGCACCACGGTGACGGCCCACCGCGTCGATCTCGTCGACGAAGATGATGGCGGGCGAGTTCTCCTTGGCCTGCTGGAACAGGTCACGCACACGGCTCGCGCCGACACCGACGAACATCTCGACGAAGTCCGAGCCGGAGATCGTGTAGAACGGCACGCCCGCCTCGCCCGCGACCGCGCGGGCCAGCAGCGTCTTGCCCGTCCCGGGAGGGCCGTAGAGCAGCACGCCCTTGGGGATCTTGGCGCCCACGGCCTGGAACTTGTCCGGCTCGGCCAGGAACTCCTTGATCTCGTGGAGCTCCTCCACGGCCTCGTCCGCGCCGGCGACGTCGGCGAACGTGACCTGCGGGGTGTCCTTGGACGCGAGCTTGGCCTTGGACTTGCCGAAGCCCATGACCTTGGAGCCGCCGCCCTGCATCCGGGACAGCAGGAACCAGAAGACCAGGCCGATGATGAGGAACGGCAGCAGGAGGGAGAGGGCCGACGTGAGGAACGACGGACGCGCGATCTCCGAGTTGTACCCCTTGGGGGGGTCCGCCTCGGTGACGGCGTTGACGACGGCCTCGCCCTGGGGCGCGACGTAGAAGAACTCGACGCTCTTGCCGTAGTTCACCTCGTCGTCGCCCGTGCCGGTCGTGTAGTCCTCCGACAGCGTGAGCTGGACGCGCTGGTCTCCGTCGACGATGAGGGCCTGCTCGACCTTGCCGTCGGCCAGGAGCTCGAGCCCGGTCGACGTGTCGACCCGCTTCACGTTGGGTCCCGACAGCGCCATGAAGGCGATCCCGAGGATCGCAAGGCCCACGACGATCCAGATGATCGGTCCGCTGAGAATCTTCTTGATGTTCATCGGCGACGGGGACGATTCCCCGTATCCCTCCACTCGCGCAATGGTTCCGCCAGTGAAGTTACACGCACAACCTGGCAGTTGGCTGGTCTGTTCGCCCAGGGCGTTGCCTCGACGAGCGGCGTCCGCAACGGGCGGCGGCGGGGCCGCGGGGTGGCCTCACGACGACGGGGGCGGGATGCGCGACGACGGCGCGCGTCCCCGCCTCCCGTCATCGCAGGGGCACGGGGGTGGCGCGTCAGGACGAGTAGACGTGCGGGGCGAGCGTGCCCACGAACGGCAGGTTGCGGTACTTCTCCGCGTAGTCCAGGCCGTAGCCCACGACGAACTCGTTGGGGATGTCGAAGCCGATGTAGCGCACGTCGACCTCGGTCTTCGCGGCGTCGGGCTTGCGGAGCATCGCGGCGACCTCGACCGAGGCGGGGCCACGGCTGCGCAGGTTCGACAGCAGCCACGACAGCGTCAGGCCCGAGTCGATGATGTCCTCGACGATCAGCACGTGGCGCCCCGTGAGGTCGGCGTCGAGGTCCTTGAGGATGCGCACGACGCCGGAGGACTTGGTGCCCGAGCCGTAGGACGAGACCGCCATCCAGTCCATCTCGACGTCGTGGTGCAGGAGGCGTGCGAGGTCCGCCATGACCATGACGGCGCCCTTGAGCACGCCGACCAGGAGCAGGTCCTTGCCCGCGTAGTCGCGGTCGATCTGCTCGGCGAGCTCCACCAACCTCCCGCGGAGCTGGTCCTCGGTGAGGAGGATGTTCTCGAGGTCGTTGCCGACGTCGGATGAGTCCACGGGTTTCACTCCTGTGCTGGTTCTGCTGGTGTCTGCGCGGGCGCGGTTCGCGCGTTCGAGGGGGGCCCCGAAGGCCGTAGGAAGAGTCTCCCACGGCTCCGCAGTGCCCGGAGGTCTCCGGGCAGGTGCGCGGGGCCCTGGCCCCGCCAGTCGGTGATCATCGCGTCGAGGGTCGCGACGTGGCTCGCGAAGAGGGATCCGGCGGGGCTCCCGGCCTCGACCGCGGCCGCCCGCAGGGCCCGACGGCGCAGCGCGGCCGGGGCGGACAGGAGCACCTGGGTGTCGAGCACCACAGGCGCGGGCGGGGCGTCGCCCGGCGACGCCCCCTCCTCGGTGGGCGCGCCCAGGTCCGCGACCCGCGCCTCGTCGAGCAGCCGGGCGGCGAGCCCGTCGAGGAGGTCGGCGTCCTCGCGGAGCAGGTCGGCCGTCCGGGCGAGCGTGACCGCGACCCCCGGCCCCAGCACGTCCTCGAGCACGGGGAGCACGCGGGACCGCACCTGCGAGCGCAGCGGGAGCCCGTCCGGGCGGTCGGCACCGCCCGACGGGGGGGCGACGGCACCACCCGGAGCGAGCGCCCCGTTGGTCGGGTCCGTCCACCAGGTCAGCCCGTTCGCGGTGCACACGTCCTCGGTGTCGCTGCGGCGCAGCGACAGGAACGGTCGGCGATACGTCCCGCGGACGGCCGCCATGCCCGCGAGCGACCTCGCCCCGGAACCACGCGCGAGCCCCAGGATCACGGACTCGGCCTGGTCGTCCAGGGTGTGCCCCAGCAGGACCGCCGCGGCCCCCGCCTGGTGGGCGACGTCGTCGAGCACCGCGTAGCGCGCGTGGCGCGCGGCCGCCTCCAGGCCCCCGGGTCCCTGGACCCGCACCCGCCGGACCTCGACCGGCTCCAGCCCGAGCGCCCGGCACTGCTGCGCCGCGACGGCCGCCACCTGCGCGCTGCCGTCCTGCAGACCGTGGTCCACCACGACGGCCCCCGCCCGCAGCCCGTCGCGCGAGGCGACGAACGCCGTCGCGGCCGCGAGCGCGAGCGAGTCCGCCCCGCCCGAGCAGGCCACGAGGACCAGGTCCCCCGGCGCGAGGTCGCGGACCGAGCGGCGCACGGCGCGTCGGGCCGCGGCCTCGGCAGGGTGAGGACCGACCACGCGCGTCAGCCGTGGACCCGGCGCACCCAGGCGCGGGGGTCGGCGATCTCCTGGGCGGAGGGCAGGTGCTCGGGTCCTGACCACACGGCGTTGAGCCCGTCGCGGCCCACGTCCCTCTCGACGGCGCGCACGAACGCGGCACCGTCGCGGTACTGGGCGAGCTTGGCGTCCATCCCCAGGAAGCGGCGCAGGACGGTGTCGAGGGTCCCGGCGCCCTGACCGTCGCGGCGCGCCTCGAACTGCGCGCGGATGCGCCGGACCGTGGGGACGGTGGCGCGCCCGACGGCGTCCATCATGACGTCGGCGTGCCCCTCCAGCAGAGCCATGACGGCCGACACCTCCTCGAGGGCGCGCTGCTGGTCGGGCGTGAGGAGACCGTGGGCCACGCTCCCGTCCTGCCCGCGCACGGCCCGCAGGACGACCCGTCCGGCGGTCGTGAGCTTGTCGCGCAGGCGGGCCTCCGCGAGCTGTCGCGAGGACTCCGAGAGCCCCACGAGCAGGTCACGGGCCGCGGCCCGCAGGTGCTCCGCGAGCCACGGCGCTGCCGTGAACTGCAGCGCGTGGGTCTGCTCGTGCAGGCACACCCAGAGGCGGAAGTCCGCGGGCACGAGGTCGAGGTCCCGCTCGAGCTGGAGGACGTTCGGGGCGACAAGCAGCAGGCGCCCGGGGGCCGCCCCGGCGTCCGGGTCGAGCACGCTGTACGGGTCGAACTGCCCCAGGACGCGGCTCGAGAGCGCAGCGAGGACCGCACCGACCTGCGCAGCCCCGACGAGCGCCGTGGCCGGGGAGACGGGCTTGTCCCCCGCCGCCGTGAACGACTCCGCGACGCCGTCGGTCAGGCTCGCCATGACCTCGGTGTTGGCCAGGGCCCAGCGGGAGCGGTCGACGACGTACACCTGCGAGAGCTCGAGGGTCCCCTCCCCCGCGCCGGGCGGCGGCGTGAGGTCGGGCGGGGACATGCGCGTGACACGCAGGACGTGCGGCACCGCGGCCGACGCCGCCTCGCGCAGCCCCGCCACGAGGGCCGCGAGCTCGTCGCGCGACGCGGTCGGGCCCGGAGGTGCGACCCGGGCGGCGATCTGCGCGGCGGCGACCCAGTCGACGAGCGGCGTGCCGAGCACGGAAGACGTCAT
Organism: Oerskovia sp. 140933; assembly: GCF_059651515.1. NCBI lineage: Bacteria > Bacillati > Actinomycetota > Actinomycetes > Micrococcales > Cellulomonadaceae > Oerskovia > Oerskovia sp. 140933. The sequence goes on along the minus strand of NZ_JAMXIO010000003.1, from coordinate 87,603 downwards.
CGCCCCACCGTAGCCGCTGACCGGACCCGGCGGACCGGGTGGTCAGCAGTCGCGTCGGGCCGTGCCGGGCCGTGCCGGGTCGGGCCGGGTCGGGCCGTGCCGGGTCAGTCGGCCTGACCGACCAGGCTCCCGACGAACCCGTCCAGGAGGAGCCGTGCACCGTACGAGCCGCCCTCGGGCAGGGCGTCCGCCAGGAGCACGAACACGAGCTGACGGTCCTGCGCCGTGACGACGGTCCCGGCGAGCGAGGTGACGCCCGGCAGGCTCCCCGTCTTGGCCCGCACCAGTCCCCGGCCCGGCGACGCGAGGAATCGGTCGTCGAGCGTCCCGGAGAGACCCGCGACGGGCAGTCCGACCGCCCCGGCACGCAGGCCGGGCTCGGCAGGGTCCGCCAGGAGGTCGAGCACGGCGGCGAGCTGGGCAGCCGAGAGCGACGACCCGTCCCCGAGCCCGGAACAGTCGGCGAGGACCGCCCCCGTCAGGTCCACCCCCAGGCGTGCGACGCTCGCGCGGACCGCCTGCGTGGCGCCGTCGAACGTCGCGGGCAGGCCCGCGTCGATCGCGACGAGCCGCCCCACGACCTCGGTGATCGTGTTGTCCGAGTGCTGGAGGAAGTACGCGACGACCTCGCCCAGGGGCGCGGACTCGACCGACCCGAGCACCTTCGCCGACGAGGCGGACTCGCCGCGGACCGGCTCGCCCTGGACCGTGATCCCCTGCTCCGTCAGGCGCTGCGCGAGCACCTGGGCGGCCGCGAGCGACGGGTCGGGGCTGCGCTTGGCGTACTCCGCGTCGCTGAGCCGAGCGATGTCCACCGCGACCGACGTGACGGGCGCGATGTACCCGGCCGTGACGTTGCCCTCGAAGACCGCGGGGCTGACGGTGGGACCGGAGAAGTAGCGGTCGTCGACCACGAGGCGCACGGTGGTGCGCCCGGTGACCTTGAGCTCGCCCGCGACCTGGGCCGCGAGGTCCGCCATCCCGGCCCGGCCGTTGACCGCCAACGGGTCGCCCTCGCCGACGGCGAGCATCATGTCGCCGCCGCCCACGAGGGCGATCGTGCCGGCGTCGACCTCGACGACCTTCGTGGTGAGCGTCACCTCGGGTCCCGGGGACGCGAGGGCCGCGGCCGCCGTGAGGATCTTCTGGGTCGAGGCCGGGACCATGAGGGTGTCGGCGCCGCTCTGCGCGAGCACCTCGCCCGTGATCCGGTCCATGACCACGCCACCCACCCGGTCACCGAGGCGGGCGTCGTCGACCAGCGCGTCGAGCGACGCGGAGATCGTCGCGGCGTCGGGCAGCGGTGCCGACTCGTCGAGGACCGGGAGCGTCTGCGCAGGTGAGGCCGAGTCCGTCGCCCCGGGAACGTCCGGGAACGGGGCCGCGGGGGCGACCGCGGGAGCCGTCGTCAGGATGCCCGGCACCACGTCGCAGGCGTCCGCCGTCAGGTAGCCACCCGCCAGGACCACCACGATCCCCGCTGTGATCCCGGTGCGTGCTGCCCAAGCCATCTCGGTCCTCTTCCCTCCTGCCGTCGGCGCTCTGGGGTGCGCCGCTCACGTGCGCATTATCACCCAGGAACCCCGACGTCCCCTGGGTCCGGCCTCAGCCCACCCAGGCCGTTCGTGTCACACTAGAGGGCGCATCACGGCCTGATACCTCGTGGTTCACACCACCCGGCCAGGTTCGCCGGTCGGAACGACCGGGGCCGCGTGCGCACGACAGCCGATTCACGACCGCCACACCGCGACCGAGCGGGTGCGCCGGTTCAACTGGAGGAGAACAGTGGAGTTCGACGTCACGATCGAGATCCCGAAGGGCCAGCGCAACAAGTACGAGGTCGACCACGCGACAGGTCGCATCCGTCTTGACCGCATGCTGTTCACCTCGACGCGCTACCCGGACGACTACGGGTTCATCGAAGGCACCCTCGGTGAGGACGGCGACCCGCTGGACGCCCTGGTCCTGCTCGAGGAGCCCACGTTCCCCGGTTGCCTGATCCGTTGCCGCGCGCTCGGCATGTTCCGCATGCGCGACGAGGCCGGCGGTGACGACAAGGTCCTGTGCGTGCCCACGGGAGACCAGCGTGCCGCGTGGCGCCAGGACATCGACGACGTCTCGGACTTCCACCGTCTCGAGATCCAGCACTTCTTCGAGGTCTACAAGGACCTCGAGCCGGGCAAGTCCGTCGAGGGCGCCCACTGGACCGGCCGCGCCGAGGCCGAGGCCGAGATCGAGCGCTCGATCCAGCGTGCGATCGACAGCGGTTACCACACGCCCGGTCACTGAGGTCGCTGAGACCCCTGAGGTCGCCGACGCGACCGACCTGCCCGGCCCGCGAGGCCCGGCGACGACGCACGACGAGGCCCGGTCCCCTGAGGGGGGCCGGGCCTCGTCGTGCGCGGGGCGCTACGGCCGTCCGGCGTACGGCATGCTGCTCGTCCACCGCACGGGGCTGATCTGCACCGGCTTGCCCTCGTAGATGGCCTCGATCATCTGGCCGTTGCCGACGTACATGGCCACGTGCCAGATGGTGCTCGGGTCCTGGGGGTTCTTCCCGTAGAAGATGAGGTCTCCGGGGCGGAGCTGGCTGTAGGGGATCTTCGCGACGTGGCCGTACTGGGAGCGCGAGGTCCGCGTGATGCTCACCCCGACGCTGGCCCAGGCCTGGGAGGTCAGGCCCGAGCAGTCGTACGCCGGGCCGGTGCCGCCCCACAGGTACGGGGCGCCGATCTTCGTCCGCGCCCAGGCGACCGCGGCCTGCCCCTTCGCCGCTCCGCTGCCCCCGGGGTTCACCGGCGGTTCCACCGGTGGCGTGACGGGAGGCGTGACGGGCGGGGTCACCGGGGGCGTGACGGGCGGGGTCACCGGGGGCGTGACGGGCGGCGTGACCGGCGGGGTCACCGGCGGGGTCACCGGCGGGGTGACGGGCGGCGTGACGGGAGGGCTCACGCTCCCCCCGCCCGACGGCGGAGCGGGAGTCGTCCCGCCGCTCTCCTCGGGCGCCGGCACGGTCTGGCCGCCGCGGTCGGCCTGGGCCTGCTGCTCGGCGGCGGCCCGCCGCTCGGCGTCGAGCGCGTCCTGCCGCGCGCGCTCGACCTCGACGGTCGTCGCACGGGCCGCCGCGAGGTCCGCGAGGAGCTCGTCGCGTCGGGCAGCGGCCGCTCGGACGGCGCCGTCGATGCTCTGCTGCGCCTCGACCGCTGAGACGTGGGCCTGCTCGGCCCGCTCGGCGGCTTCTGCCTGCGCCTCCTGCGCGGCGACGGACCGCGCCCGGGCCGAGTCGGCGAGGGCGCGGGCGGTGCGGTGCCCGTCGGCGACCGCCTGGACCTTGCGGCCGGTGAGCCGCTGCGCCTGCTCGGACGTGACGATCTGCTCGAGCTCGTCGGCGTCGAGCACGACGCGCAACGTGTCGAGCGACCCGCCGGACTGGCGCGAGGCACGGTAGGAGGCACCCATCGCGGAGCGCGCCGCGGCCTCCCCCGCCTCGGCCGTGGTGAGTGCCGTCTCCGCGGCCTCGACCTCGGCCGTGGCGGCCTCGAGAGCGCTCTGCGCCTCGCCCGCGTCCTCGGCCGAGAGGCCCGCGCGGATCCAGGCGGCGTCCTGCTGGTCGGCGAGACGGGCGAGCTCGGCCTCGATGTCGGCGACCCGGCGGGTCGCCGACTGCTCGTCCTGCTGGGCCGACCGGACGTCGTCGTCACCGGGGGGCTCTGCCTCGGCCGCCGGGACGACGCCTCCGGTGAGCGACACGGCCAGGGCCGCGACGAGCGCGATCCGCCCTGCGCTCCGGTGCGCGCCGGGCTCCTGGGCCGGGCGACGCCGTCGGGCGGGTGTCGCCTGCTGGGGGGAAGGCTGCGGGAGCATCACGCTCCTCCTATGCGTCGTCGGGAGGCGTCAGCCGCACGGGCGACCGGAGGGTGCCGCAGGCGCGCGGCCGACGTCCAGTCTCCCTGGCGGTCCAGGAAGGCGCGACCAGGCGCCCGGAGGAACGGACGCCGTGCACGGGTGAGCCCCCGCCCTGGATGTCTCGCATCGCGAGACGGGGGTATCGCCGGATGAGATGCCGACCTAGTCTCGGAGCATGACCTGCCGACGAATGTGTAGCTGACCCCCAGCGCACGTTCGCCTGCCCTGCGGGCGGCCCCCGGACGCAGCCACGGACCACGCCGACGACGACCGTCGACCCACGGCCCCGCGGCCCCCAGCCGGTCCCGCCCACCGCGTGCGCACCAGTCCACCCACTGCCCCGCCGCGGACCGCCCCCGGAACCAGGCCACCGGACGCACCTGCGGCTCCCTCCCTCGCACCCCAAGGAGCCACCATGAGCACCGAGCCCCGCTGGTCCTTCGAGACCCGCCAGATCCACGCCGGCCAGACGCCCGACCCCACCACCGGGGCACGCGCGCTGCCGATCTACCAGACCACGTCGTTCGTGTTCCCCGACGCGGGGGTCGCGGCCGACCGCTTCGCCCTCAAGGACCTCGGCCCCATCTACACGCGCATCGGCAACCCGACCGCCGAGGTCGTCGAGAACCGCATCGCCAACCTCGAGGGCGGCGTCGGAGCGCTGCTGCTCGCGTCGGGCCAGGCCGCGACCACGTTCGCGATCCTCAACGTCGCCGAGGCCGGCGACCACGTCGTGGCCAGCCCGTCGCTGTACGGCGGCACGTACAACCTGCTCCGGTACTCGCTCGCCAAGCTCGGCATCGAGACCACGTGGGTCACCGACCCGCACGACCCGCAGGCCTGGCGCGACGCGGCCCGTCCGAACACCAAGGCGTTCTTCGCCGAGACCATCCCCAACCCGCAGGCCGACATCCTCGACATCGAGGCCGTGGCCGCCGCCGCGCACGAGGTCGGCGTACCGCTCATCGTCGACAACACGGTCGCGACGCCCTACCTCCTGCGCCCCATCGAGTTCGGCGCGGACATCGTCATCCACTCCGCGACCAAGTACCTCGGCGGGCACGGCTCGGCGATCGGCGGCGTGATCGTCGACTCCGGCAACTTCGACTTCTCGAAGGACCCCGAGCGGTTCGCGAGCTTCAACACGCCGGACCCCAGCTACAACGGGATCGTGTACGCCCGCGACCTGGGCGTCGACGGCATCCTGGGCGCGAACCTCGCCTACATCCTCAAGGCGCGCGTCCAGCTCCTGCGCGACCTGGGCTCCGCCATCTCGCCGTTCAACGCGTTCCTCATCGCCCAGGGCATCGAGACGCTGTCGCTGCGCGTCGAGCGCCACGTCGAGAACGCCAAGACCGTCGCGGCGTGGCTCGAGTCGCGCGACGACGTCGTGTCCGTGGGCTACGCGGGCCTCCCGTCGAGCCCCTGGTACGCCAACGCGCAGAAGTACACGCCGCGCGGCCCGGGCGCGATCGTCACGTTCGAGCTCGACGGCGGGAGCGACGCCGGCCAGGCGTTCGTCTCCGCGCTGACGCTCCACTCGAACGTCGCCAACATCGGCGACGTCCGCTCGCTCGTCATCCACCCGGCGTCCACGACGCACGCCCAGCTCAGCCCCGAGGAGCAGGTCACGGCCGGTGTCACGCCGGGCCTCGTCCGCCTGTCCGTCGGGATCGAGCACGTCGACGACATCCTCGCGGACCTCGAGGCGGGATTCACCGCCGCGAAGGCCGCGCTGGGGTCCGACGCCGCGACCGCTGCCTCGGTCGCGGCGGAGTAGGGCACCGGGACACGCGATGACGATTCTGGACGGCCGGGGCACCCCCGGTGCCCCGGCCGTACAGTGGTCGGCGATGACCTCTCCGCCCCCGTCAGCGACTCCTCGCCCGCACCGCGGGTCGGACTCGCGCGCCCGGGCCAAGGCGCCCGTACCGGCCTCGGCGGCGTGGCGCGAGGGGGACGACGTCGGGGCGCGCCTCTTCGCGGACGTCGGCACGTTCGACCTCGAGGCCGGCGGCAGGCTGCCGGACGTGCGCGTCGCGTACGAGACCTGGGGCACGCTCGCCCCCGACGGCTCCAACGCGGTGCTCGTGCTGCACGCGCTCACCGGGGACTCGCACGTCGTCGGCCCGACCGGCCCCGGGCACCTGTCCGCGGGCTGGTGGGAGGCCATGGTCGGGCCCGGCGCCCCCATCGACACCGACCGGTACTTCGTCGTCGCGCCCAACGTGCTCGGCGGCTGCCAGGGCACCACGGGCCCCGCCTCGGCCGCGCCCGACGGCCGCCCCTGGGGCGGGCGCTTCCCGCGCGTGACCACACGGGACCAGGTCGCCGTGGAGATCGAGCTCGCGCGTACCCTCGGCATCTCGTCGTGGGCGCTCGTGATCGGCGCGTCCATGGGCGGGCTGCGCGTGCTCGAGTGGGCGATCCTCGGCCCCGAGGCCGGGATCACGGTCGAGTCGATCGCGGTCATCGCGTCGGGCGCCCACACCTCGGGCGACCAGATCGCGTGGGCGCACCCGCAGCTCGGCGCCATCCGTGCCGACCCGCGGTACAGGGGCGGCGACTACTACGACGTCCCCGACGACCAGGGCCCCCACGTGGGCCTCGGCATCGCGCGCCAGATCGCGCACGCGACGTACCGCAGCGCGCGCGAGCTCGACGAACGCTTCGGCCGGCTCCCGCAGGGCGGCGAGGACCCGTTCACCGACGGGCGCTACGCCGTCCAGTCCTACCTGGACCACCACGGCGACAAGCTCTCGCGCCGCTTCGACGCGAACTCCTACGTCGTGCTGACCGAGTCCATGCTGACGCACGACCTGGGCCGCGACCGCGGCGGGATCGACGCCGCACTGGGCCAGATCACGGCCCGCACGCTCGTCGTGGCCGTCGACACCGACCGCCTGTTCCTCCCCGAGCACTCGGTGCGGATCGCCCAGGGCATCCCGGGGGCGCAGCCCGTGCGGCTGCTGCACTCGGAGTTCGGGCACGACGGGTTCCTCATCGAGTTCGACCAGCTCGGCCCCATGGTCACGCAGTTCCTCGGGGAGCGCGCGCAGGTCTGAGGACGCCACGGCGCCGTGAGCGGCGGCGTCTGGCTCGTCGAGCGTGCCGGCCCGCGCCCGTCCCACCCAGCGCACCGCGCGTGACGTCCCACCCGCCGACCGGGCACCATGTCCCCATGACCGCAGACCTGGCCGAGGCCACCGCAGCCCTCCGTACCCAGTGGGACCGCCTCGAGAGGTGGCTCGGCTCGCTCGACGACACCCTGGACGACGCGGTCGACCGGCCCAGCGTCCTGGACGGCTGGACCGTGGGCGAGCTCGTGTCGCACCTGGGACGGGCCATGGACGCGCTCGTGGCCGCAGGACCGGTCGCCCCCGGGACCAACCCGTTGACGCTCGCCGAGTACCTCGGCACCTACCCCGAGCGCGCCGAGCAGATCGCCCAGGTGACGCGAGCCCTCGACGACGAGATCGCGGCCGACCGCCTGACCGCCGTCTCGGGGTACGCGCGCCGTGCGTTCGCGCGCCTCGACGAGCTGTCGCCGACCGAGACCGTGGTCCAGGCCCGCCGCGGTCCCATCACGCTGCGCGACATGGTGGTCTCGCGCGTCATCGAGCTCGTGGTCCACGCCGACGACCTGGAGCGCAGCCTGCCCGGCGTCGCCGAGAAGGCCGTCGACCGAGGCGCTCTGGACCTGGTCGCGGCCGAGCTCCTGCGCATCGTCGTGACGCGCGGCGGCTGGAGCCTCGAGGTCGTCGACCCGCGTCTGTGGGTCCGGCTCGCGACGGGCCGCACCCCCTACGACGTCGACGACCTGGCCCGCGCGCTCGCGCCGCTCCACACCTCGGACTCGGTCCCGGACCTGGGGCGCATGCTGCCGCTTCTCTGACGTCCTGGCTGCGCGGTCCTGCACGAGACGGGTGGCCCGGTCCGAGACGCGCCTGACGGACGGGTGCGCGACCACCCGTCTCGTGCGCGACCACCCGTCTCGCCGGGCACCCGCGGGCACCCGCGACCCTGCCGGCCGGGCGGCCCAACTATGCTCGACCGGTGGTCGACGACATGCGGGTGACGGTCCTGGCAGGCGGTGTGGGTGGCGCGAAGCTCGCCCACGGCATGGAGCTCGCGGGAGCCGACCTCACGGTCGTGGTCAACACGGCCGACGACGTCGAGCTGCACGGCCTCGCGATCAGCCCTGACCTGGACACCGTGACGTACACGCTCGCGGGCCTCGCGGACGACGTGCGCGGGTGGGGCCTCGCCGGCGAGACGTACGCGACGCTCGACGCCCTGCGCCGCCTGGGCGAGGAGACGTGGTTCACGCTGGGCGACAAGGACCTCGCGACGCACATCGCACGCACGGCCCGTCTGCGCGCCGGGGCCACGCTGACCGAGGTCACGGCCCAGCTCACGGCCTCGCTCGGGGTGCGCTCGCGCCTGCTGCCCATGACCGACGACCTGGTGGCGACCGTCGTGGAGACCGCCGACGGGTCGCTGGGCTTCCAGGAGTACTTCGTCGCGCGCCAGCACCGCGACGAGGTCCTGGGACTGACGTTCGTGGGGGCCGAGCAGGCCACCCCTGCTCCGGGCGTGCTCGACGCCGTCACGGGGCCGGACCTGCTGGTCGTCGCGCCGTCGAACCCGTTCCTGTCGATCGAGCCGATCCTGAGCGTGCCCGGCGTCCGCGACGCCCTCGTGGCCTCGTCGGCCCGCCGCGTCGCGGTGAGCCCGATCGTGGGCGGCCGCGCGCTCAAGGGACCGGCGGCGTCGGTCCTCGCGAGCCTGGGGCACGACGTCTCGGCCCTGGGCGTCGCGCGCCTGTACGTGGGACTGGTCGACGTCATGTGCATCGACCAGACGGACCGGGACCTCGCGCCCGCGATCGAGGCCCTGGGCCTCGAGGTGCTCGTGACGGACACCGTCATGGGCGGCGCGGAAGGCCGCGAGCGCCTGGCCCGCGAGCTCCTCGCGGCGTCGGCATGATGCCCGACGGCGCCACGTCGGCCTCGCCCGACGCGTCACCCGCGCGGGGCGACCTGCCGGACGGCGGCCCGCACCCGGGGGACACCGGTGCCGCGGGCGCGCACGCGGTCGGGCGGCGCGTGGTGGCCGTCGTGCCGCTGCGCGACGGGTCGTCGGGCAAGTCGCGGCTCGCGTCCGTGCTCGACCCGGCCGAGCGCAGCCGCCTGATCGGAGTCCTCGCGCGGCACGTCGTCGGGACGCTGCTCGCGAGCGAGGCCGTGGAGCGCGTGCTCGTCGTGACGTCGGACCCGCGTTTCACGTGGCGCGCGCTGGGGAGCCTGGTCCCGCCCGTGCGCCCGCCCCTGGACGAGGCACCGCCGGCGGAGAGCAGTACCCCCGTCGGCGGGGACGAGGCCGGTGCTGCGGGCGAGGGCGCCGCCGGTGACGCCGAGGCCGACGGGCCGGGCCGTCTCCAGATCGTGCTCCAGCCCGCGAGCAGGCCGGGGCTGAACGCCGCGCTCGACGTCGGGCGGGAGGTCGTCGCGGGCCTCGCGACCGACCCGGCGGCCCCCGCCGCCCGGCTCCTGGTCGCCCACGCCGACCTCCCGGCGCTCACGGTCGAGGACGTCGACGCGCTGCTCGCCCACGACGCGCCGATCGTGGTCGCGACCGACCGGGCCCGCTCCGGCACGAACCTGCTGGTGCTCGACGCCGACGTGGCGTTCACCTTCCGGTTCGGCGCCGGGAGCCTCCCGGCGCACCTGGCCGAGGCCGACCACCGGGGCGTGCGCGCCACCGTCGTGCAGCGGACCGGGACCGCGGTGGACCTCGACACGCTCGACGACTGGGCCGAGCTGCCGGCCGACGTGCGGGCACGCGACGACCTGTCGGCGCTCCACCGGGCCATGGACCGGGCGGGCTCCGGCACCTGAGGCGCCCGTCCCTCGGGACGGGCAGCCGATTGCCGGTCCGGCACGCCGGTGGCATCGTGGCCGCATGGCGATCGAGGTGCGGCCCGCGACGGTGTTCGCCGACGTGCGCACCATGGTCGGGCCCAGGCGGCCCGACGCCAACGTGTGCTGGTGCCTGAGCTACCGCCTGCCCTCGACGGAGAACGTCGCGCTCGTCGGCCCCGAGCGCGGGGCGCTCGTCGAGAGGCTCTGCCGTCAGGACCCACCGCCCGGTGTGCTCGCCTACGACGGCGACGACGTCGTGGGCTGGGCCGCGGTGCACCCGCGCGCCGACACCGCCTTCGCGCGCAACCGCAAGATCCCGCACGTCGACGACCTCGACGTGTGGTCGGTGTGGTGCCTGCGCGTGCGCCCCGGGCACCGCGGCAAGGGCATCTCGCACCACCTGCTCCAGGGCGCGGTCACGTTCGCCCGCGAGCACGGCGCCCCCGCGGTCGAGGGCTACCCGCTCGACAACCAGGGGAAGAAGATCGACCTGACCATGGCCTACGCGGGCACCCGGAAGCTCTTCGAGGACGCCGGGTTCACGCAGGCGACGACGACCGGCTCGGTGCTCAACGGGTTCCCGCGCGTGCTCATGCGGCTCGACCTGCGCTGACGCCCCTGCTCACCACCCACCGCGGTGCACCACGTCCTCGAGCGGACGTCGCGCACGTCGCGTGGGCGACCCGCTCGCCGCGCGCCCTCCCTCGACACCTCGGGCGGTGTCCACGGCCTCGTGCCCCACCGCGACCACCCCGGTGACCAGGAGCTCGTCCGGCACCCCGAGCTCGGCGCGCAGCGCCTCGACCTGCCCCGGCGGCACCCCGAAGAAGCACGCCCCCAGCCCCTCGTCGACCGCGGTCTGGAGCATGAGCAGCGACGCCATGCCCGCGTCGACGTGCCAGTACGGCACGTCCCACGGCGACTCCCCCTCCCCCGCGGCCTGCGCCGCCGCCCGGGCCTTGTCGTCCTCGGCGTACCGCCGCAGGTACGCCTCGCGCGAGGTCAGGACCACGACGACCACGGGGGCCGTCCGCATCCCCGCGAGCCACCTGTTCTCCCGCGCGCCGGCCACGGCCTCCGCCCCTGCCTCGTCGGCCGCACCCACGCCCGCCACCGCCCCCGGCGAGGTCGCGGACCAGAAGCGCGCGACGTCGTCGGGCCGGTCGAGGACCACGAACGCCCACCCCTGCGTGAACCCCGCGTTGGGTGCGCGGACCGCGTTGCGGAGCATGCGGTCCACCGCCTCCGGCGGGACGGGCTCGCCCGTGAAGCGGCGGACCATGCGGCGGCGGCGGACGACGTCCTGGAACTCCATGCGGACCATGCTGCCAGGCCCACCACGACGCAGGCTCCCCGCGCGCCGCCGCGCCCCGGGTGCCACGATGCGTGAGTCGCGCCGTCGGCCACGATCCGGCACCGCCCCGTCGCAGGAAGGCCCCGCACGTGAGCGAAGCACGCAGGACGCCCGGCGCGGGGACCATCACGGTCACCGCGCTCGCCGTCATGAACATCGTCGCGGTCGTGAGCCTGCGCGGGCTGCCGGCCGAGGCCGAGTACGGGCTCGCCTCGACGTTCTACTACCTCTTCGCGGCGCTGTTCTTCCTGGCCCCCGTGGGCCTGGTCGCGGCCGAGCTCGCGACCGGCTGGCCCGAGGAGGGCGGCATGTTCCGCTGGGTCGGCGAGGCGTTCGGCAGCCGGTGGGGGTTCCTCGCGATCTTCATGGTGTTCATCGAGGGCTGCATCTGGTTCCCCACGATCCTCACGTTCGCCGCGGTCACGCTCGCCTACACGGGGGACGCGGCGACGGCCCCGCAGGTGTCGAGCGACAAGGTGTTCGTGCTCGTGGTCGTCCTCGCGGTGTTCTGGCTCGCGACCCTCATCGCGCTGCGCGGCGTGCGGTCCTTCTCGTCGGTCGCCAAGTGGGGCGGCATCCTGGGCACGCTCGTGCCGGCCGTGGTCCTCGTGGGGCTGGCCGCCGCCTACCTCGCGGCGGGCCACCCGTCACAGACCGAGCTCTCGTGGGGCGCGTTCGTGCCCGACCTGTCGAAGGTGTCGAACATCGTGCTCGCCGCGAGCATCTTCCTGTTCTACGCGGGCATGGAGATGAACGCGGTGCACGTGCGCTCGATCAGGAACCCGATCCGCAACTACCCCGTGGCGATCCTCGTGGCAGCGCTCGGGGCCGTCGTCGTCCTGACGCTGGGGACGCTCGCGATCGCCGTCGTCGTCCCGCCCGGGCAGATCGACCTGACGCAGAGCCTGCTCACGACCTTCCACACGCTGCTCGACTGGGCGGGGATCGGGTGGGCTGCGCCGGTCCTGGCCGCGATGCTGGCCGTGGGCGTGCTCGCGGGCATCGTGACGTGGGTGGCGGGTCCCGCGACGGGCCTGCTGTCGGTGGCCAGGGCGGGCTACCTGCCGATCTGGTTCCACCGCACCAACCGGGCGGGCATGCCGTCACGCATCCTGCTCGTCCAGGCCGCGGTCGTCACGGTCCTGTCGGTGCTGTTCGTGGTCCTGCCCTCGGTCCAGGCCGCCTACCAGCTCATGAGCCAGCTCACCGTGATCCTGTACCTCGTCGCGTACGTGCTGATGTTCGCGGCCGTGATCGCGCTGCGGTACACGCAGCCGAGCCGCCCGCGCCGCTACCACGTGCCCGGCGGGCTGGTGGGCGTGTGGGTCATCGGCGGGTGCGGCCTGCTCGCGTCGGTGCTCGCGCTGGTCGTGAGCTTCGTGCCGCCCGCGCAGGTCGAGGTGGGCAGCCCGACGACGTACGTGGGTCTGCTCGTCGGCCTCAGCGTGGTCTTCGTGGCCCTGCCGTTCTGGGCGTACGCCGCGCGCAGGCCGTCGTGGCGCGACGGCACGCTCGACTTCGCACCGTTCACGTGGCAGGCGACGGCACCGGGCGGCTCGGCGACCGACGGGCAGGAGACCGGCGGGACCGACCCCGGGGCGGGCGACCCGTGGCCGCCCGCCCACCGGTGAAACCCTAGAGCCGCTCGGCGAGCAGCTCGACGAGCGCCTTGCCCTGCACTCCGCCGAGCTGGTCGGCCTGGGTGCGGCACGAGAACCCGTCGGCCAGGAAGACGTCGTTCGGCCCGGCAGCCCGCAGCGCGGGCAGGAGCGCGTTCTCCGCGACCGCCACGGACACGTCGTAGTGGCCCTTCTCCATGCCGAAGTTCCCGGCGAGGCCGCAGCACCCGGCGAGCGTGTCGATCGTGGCGCCGGCGCCGCGGAGCAGCTTCTCGTCGGCCTGGAAGCCCATGACGGAGTGCTGGTGGCAGTGCGGCTGGACGACGGCCGTGACGTCGGACAGGTCGGGGACCTTCCACCCGGTCTCCGGCGCGGGCCGGGTCTCGGGGCGCGTGAGCAGCTCGGCGACCGTGTGGGTCGCGCCCGCGACGGCCTTCGCACGCGGGTCGTCGGGGAAGAGGTCGACCAGGTCCGAGCGCAGCACCGCGGTGCACGAGGGCTCGAGCCCGACGATCGGGATCCCGTTGACCGCGAACGGCCCGAGGACCTGGAGCAGGTTCTCGAGGCGCTTGCGGGCGCCGTCGAGCTGGCCCGTGCTGATCCAGGTCAGACCGCAGCAGGCCTGCTGGTCGGGCACGATCACGTCGTAGCCCGCGGCGTCGAGCACCGCGACCGCGGACTGCGGCACCGAGGGTGCGAGCGCGTCGCTGAACGAGTCGGTCCACAGGACGACCTTGGGCCGCTCGTGGCTCACGGGGCGGCCCGGCGTCTGCCCGACGGCGAGCCCCGGCACCCCGCTCGTCGCACCGCCGCGCTTCCACCACGTGCGGAAGGGGACCTCGGCGAACCTCGGCACCTCACGGCGCGAGTCCATGCCGCCGAGCGAGAGCACGAGCTTCGCGATGGGCCGGACGCCCAGGACGGCGTTGATGAGCCGCGGCATCATGCCCGCGAGGCGCGCCCAGCGCGGGAGCCAGCCCAGGGCGTAGTGGTTCATGGGGCGCAGCTTGCCCCGGTAGGTCCGGTGCAGGACCTCGGCCTTGTACTGGGCCATGTCGACGCCCGCGGGGCAGTCGGCCGAGCACGCCTTGCAGGACAGGCACAGGTCGAGCGAGTCGCGGACCTCGGGCGACGTGAGGCCTCCCACGAGCGTGCCGTTGATCGCGTCCTGGAGCACGCGGGCGCGGCCGCGCGTGACGTCCTTCTCGTCCTTGGTCGCCTGGTAGGAGGGGCACATGAAACCGCCCGACGCCGAGGAGTCCGCGCGGCACTTGCCGACGCCGACGCAACGGTGCACGGCCTGGGTCATGTCGCCGTGGTCGTGGCTGAACGAGAAGCCGCCCTTGGTCGGCAGCACCGGCAGCGCCTGGGGGCGACGCAGGTCCGCGTCGACCGCGGCGGGCCGCACGATCACGCCCGGGTTGAGCACGTCCTGCGGGTCGAACAACGCCTTGACCTGCTCGAACAGCGAGATGGCCTCGGGTGAGTACATGACGGGCAGCAGCTCCGAGCGGGCGCGGCCGTCACCGTGCTCGCCCGACAGCGAGCCGCCGTACTTGGCCACGAGCTGCGCCGCCTCGGTCATGAAGGTGCGCAGCACCGAGCCCGACGTCTCGAGCGGGATGTCGATGCGCAGGTGCACGCACCCGTCGCCGAAGTGCCCGTACGGCAGGCCGTCGACGCCGTAGCGCGCCATGAGCGCGTCGAGGTCGCGCAGGTAGGCGCCCAGCTTCTCCGGGGGGACCGCGGAGTCCTCCCAGCCCGGCCACGCCTGCTCGCCCGCCGGGGTGCGCCCGGCCAGCCCGGCGCCGTCGGCCCGGATCTGCCACATGGCGGTGGCGTCGGGACCTGCGGGCAGGATGCGCGTGGACGTCGACGCGGAGGCCGCGACGATCGCCTCGGCGTTCGCGTACGCCTCCTCGGGGGTCGCGCCCCCGACCTCGACCATCATCCAGCCACCGCCCGGCGGCAGCTCGGGGACCGAGCCCGCGCCCTTGGCGCGGCGCACCACGTCGACGAGGCGCGCGTCGAGGCCCTCGACCGCGAGCGGGCTCAGCGAGAGGAGGGCGGGGACGTCGTCGGCCGCGGTCGGCATGTCCTCGTAGGCGAGGACGATGAGCGTGGGTGCGCTCGGGACCGGGACCAGGGTGACCGTGGCCTCGAGGATCGTGACGAGCGTGCCCTCGGAGCCCACGAGGAACTTCGCGAGGTCCGAGCCGTTCTCCGGCAGCAGGTGCTCGACCGAGTACCCCGAGACCTGGCGGCCGAACCGCCCGAACTCGGTGCGGATGAGCGCCATGTTGTCCTTGACGAGCCGCGCGAGGCCCGGGACCGCCGCGAACGTCGGGTCGCCCTTGCCCGCGGTGAAGCGCCGGCCCGTGCCGTCGACCACGTCGAGCTCGACCACGTTGTCCGCGGTGCGCCCGTAGGCGACCGCGTGCGGGCCGCACGCGTTGTTGCCGATCATGCCGCCGAGCGTCGCGCGGTTCTGCGTCGAGGGGTCCGGGCCGAACCGCAGGCCGTGCGGGGCTGCGGCCTTCTGGAGGGTCGACATGACCACCCCCGGCTCGACGCGGGCCGTGCGGGCCTCGGGGTCGACCGACAGGACCTTGTTCACGTGCCGCGAGAAGTCGATCACGACGCCCGGGCCGATCGAGTTGCCCGCGACCGACGTGCCGGCGCCGCGCGCCGTGAGCGGCACGCCCAGCTCACGCGTGACGTCGAGCGTCGCGACGACGTCGTCGGTCGAGACCGGGAACACCACCATCTCGGGGACCACGCGGTAGTTCGACGCGTCCGTCGAGTACTCCGCCCGGCGCCGCGTCGCGGTGTCGACGATGCCGCGCGTCGTGGTGCGCAGCGCGGCCGCGATCGCCTCGCGCGCCGCGTCGGCCGCTCGCTCCGCCTCCCGGCGGGCCGTGGACCGCGCAGCCTCCTCGGCGGCGGTCGTCGTCGCGGCCCGGGCGTCCGCCTCCGGTCGCTCGGGCGGGACGGAGGCTCCTGCGGCGTCGAGTTCAGCAGTCACGTCGGCGATTCTCCCACCACTCCCCGGGGCCGCGGACGAGCGTCCGGGGAGTGTCCGGATCCGGGGGTTCCGCGTGGGACGGGCCGGGCCAGGACGCCCGACGGCGGCGCGCCCCCGGCGGGGAGCACGGCTCGGGCGCGCGGCGCGGTACGGGTGCGGGTCAGGTTCTGGGGGCGGGGACCTGGCGCCGGGTCTCGTACCTCGTCAGGAGCACGCCGCCCGGAAAGGTCCGGGTCTCCACCAGGTCCAGGTCCACCCAGCTGTCCAGCGGGGTGAAGAACGGCGTGCCGCCGCCCACCAGGACCGGGTGGGTGACGACCACGTACTCGTCGATCAGCCCGGCACGCATGGCCGCCGAGGCCAGGGTGGCGCCGCCGATCTCCAGGGGGCCGCCGTCCTCGGCCTTGAGCCGGGCGATCTCGCTGACGGCGTCATCGGTGACGAGCCGGGCGTTCCAGTCGACCTCGCGGGGCGTCGAGGAGAACACCACCTTGGGCATGTCCCGCCACCGGCGGGCGAACTCGACGTGCGCGGGCGTGGCGCCGGGCTGCTGGTCGGCGGTCGGCCAGTGGGCGCTCATGTCCTCCCACAGCCTGCGCCCGTAGAGCGCAAGGCCCGTCGCCGCGACCCGGTCGGACCACCACTGGAACAGCTCGTCGCTCGGCACGCTCCAGCCGAGGTCGTCGCCCGGCGCGGCGGTGTACCCGTCCAGGCTCACGCTCATGCCGAATGTCAGCTTCCCCATGGTCTCGTCCTCCCGTGGTCGGTGTCGGTGCACTGCAGACCGGCACGGCGCGAAGAACTCATCGACCGGTCCGAGGTGCGCTCACAGCACGAGCTCCGGCTGCAGCCTCGTCGGGCTCCACACCCGCTGCCGGTACGCCGCGTACGTCGTGGCCGCGAGCGCGACCGCGAGCACCGCCAGCAGCACCCCGATGTCGCGCGCGACGGTCGCGAGGTCGCCCCCGTACAGGAGCTGTCGCAGGCCCTCGACCGTGTAGGACATGGGCAGGAAGCGGTGCAGGGCGCGCAACGGCTCGGGGATCGTCTGCCACGGGAACGTCCCTCCCGCGGTCACGAGCTGGACGAGCATGAGCACGAGGCCCAGGAACTGCCCCACGGCTCCCAGGTACACGTTGAGCGCCTGGAGGATCGCGACGAACGTCGCCGACGCGAGCACGAGCAGGACCGCGGTCCCGACGCCGTGCACGGGGTCGATGTCGAGCGCGAACTTCACGACCGTGAACATGAGCGCGACCTGCGCCACGCCGATCAGCGCCGGGGTGAGCCACCCGCCGAGCGCCGTCTGCCACGCGGGCCGCCCTGCGGCGAGCGACCTGTTCGACAGCGGTCGCACGAGCAGGAACAGCACGTACGCTCCGATCCACGCCGCGAGGGACATGAAGAACGGTGCGAGGCCCGCACCGTAGGTGCCCGCGTTCGCGATGACGTCCTTCTTGACGGCGACGGGGTTGCCGATCGTCTTCGCGGTGTCCTCCTGCGTCTGCTCGTCGAGGTCCGGGATCCGGCCCAGGCCCGCGGCCAGACCGTCGCGCAGCTCGGTCATGCCGGACAGCAGCTCGCCCGCGCCGTCGCGCAGGGTCACGCTCGAGGTCGCGAGCTCGGCCGCACCGTCGGACACCTGCACCGTGCCCGACGCGAGGCTGCTCGCCCCGGTCGCGAGCGTGCCCGCCCCGGACTCGAGCTCCGCCGCCCCCGACGCGAGCCGGTCCCCGCCCGACGCCGCGGTCGCGATGCCCTGGGTGAGCTCGGGCGTCGCGGCCGCGAGGGTCGCCGCCCCGTTCGCGACCTGCGACGACCCCGAGCTGAGCTCGTCCAGCCTGGCCGCCGCGCCCTCGACCGTCGCGGCGGCGTCCTCGACCGGGGTGCGCGCGTCCTCGAGGACCTGCGTGACGGCGTCGGCCTCCTCCTGGGTGATGACGCCCGCCGCGACGAGCTCCGCGAGGCGTGCCTCCAGGTCGGTGCGTGCGGTGTCCAGGAGCCCGACGACGTCGCGCGCCGCCGTGGCCGCGTCCTGCCCGTAGCCCGCGACCTGGGCGTTGCCGTCGGCGACCTGCTGCGCGCCGTCGGCCAGCTCCTTCGTCTGGGCCGGCAGGTCCGCGGTCTTGCTGCGGAGGGTGTCGAGGCCGTCGGACAGGGTGGCCGCCCCCGAGGCGAGCGTGCTGCTCCCGGCCCTGAGCTCGTCGGCGCCCGCCGCGACCTTCGAGGCGCCGGCCGCCGTCTCGCCCGCCCCCGACGCGAGCCGCGCCGTGCCGTCGACCAGCTGCACGGTCCCGTCGGAGAGCTGTGCGGCGCCGTCGACCAGCTTCTGCGCGCCCTCGACGCCGCTGGCGAGGTTCGTGTGGATCGACGCGAAGCCCTTGAGGAACGTGTCTGCGGCCTCGGTGCCCACCTGCTCGGCGATCGAGTCCCGCACCTGGCCCACGATCGTGTCGGCGATGGTCGTCGCGAGGTAGTTGTCGGCGTCGTTCGTGATGAGGATCAGGCTCGCCTGCTGCGGCTCGAACCTTCCCGACGAGGCGAGGTCCGCGGAGAAGGTGGGGCCGATCACGAGCGCCGCGTCGAAGCGGCCCGAGCGGACCCCGGCCTCGGCGTCGGCCTGCGTCGTCTCGACCCACCCGAACCCGCCGTCGCCGTCGACGAGCTGCTTGGCGACCTCGTCCCCGAAGTTCGTCTCGGTCGACGTCCCGTCGACCGAGTTCTCGACCGTCGTGCCACGGTCCTGGACCACCAGGGCCGCGGGAACCTCGGCGAGCCGGCCGTACGGGTCCTCGTTGGCGAACAGGTAGAGGCCCGAGTAGAGCGTCGGGATGATGATCATCGCGAGGATCGCGAGCTTGGGCAGGGTGCCGGCGCTGATGCGCCGCAGCTCGGAGATGCCGACTCGGACGGCGGTCATCGGTCGGTCTCCTCGTCCGGAGTCGGGCCAGGAGGGCCCGTCGGGTCGGTCCGGTCACGTGAGTCGGCCGGGTCGCCGGAGTCGGCCGGGCCCCGGTCGCCGTCCCCGTGCGGGCCGGCGGGCGCCTCCTCGGGCGGGCTCGCGGGCGCCTCCTCGGGCGGGCTCTCCGGTGGCGCGAGGGGGACCGCGACGGGTGGCCGGGTGCGCAGCGCCTCGACCGGCGCGGCACGCAGGGCGTCGTCGCCGCGCGCCGGTGGCAGGTCCGCGCCGAGGTCGCGCGCGGAGGACCGGGTGCACTGCACGACCACCCCGTACCCGAGCGAGGCGAGCGACTCCGCGACCGACCACCAGCCCGAGGGTTCGCCCCGGTGCCGGTCGGGCAGGGTCAGGACCACGAACCGGACCTCCTCGCGCTCGGACGCGAGCGAGGACAGGAGCGCGGTCCGGACGGCGCCGTGCAGCTCGTCGACACGGTCCTTGCGGCGGTCGAGCAGGTCGTGCACGTCGAGCCACCGGGTGGCGTCGCCCGGCAGCGAGCGCTGCCCGGCGAGCGAGAGCTCCTCGGCCACGACGTCGCCGACCGTGAGCTCGTCGTCCGGCTCGGAGATGCCGGGGACGTCGACGACCGCGGTGACCCGGCGCAGCGCGGCCGTGGACGTCGTGGTCGCGCCGTCGTCGTCCACGAGCGTGACCGTGCCCGTGAACGGGGCGAGGCGGCCCGTCGCGACGAGCGCGAGCGCGGTGTGCCCGTGACCCGGCTCGCCCGCGAGGAGCACGCACTCCCCCGACGAGACGGTCAGGCTGGTGGTTTCGAGCATCGGGGCCCGGCGGCCCTCGACCTGGACGTCCTCCAACGCGATCTGCACCGTGTGTCCTCTCGTGGCGAGCCCCGTGCGGATCGGCCGCGTCCGAGTCTCGTGTCGATCTTCCGTTGGACCCCGCGCGGGCGCACCTTGTCCGCCCGGCCGCGGTGCGTCGTCGGGCCCGTCCGACGGGTGCGCGGGACGCCCTGCCCCGGCCGAGCACGCGCCCGGTCGGTAGCGTGGGGTGGAC
Source organism: Oerskovia sp. 140933 (assembly GCF_059651515.1). NCBI lineage: Bacteria > Bacillati > Actinomycetota > Actinomycetes > Micrococcales > Cellulomonadaceae > Oerskovia > Oerskovia sp. 140933. The sequence continues at coordinate 67,802 of NZ_JAMXIO010000003.1, read as the reverse complement.
AGGCGTCGAGAGGAGACCCCATGCGTGTCGTGATCGTCGGAGCGAGCGGGAACGTCGGCTCGGCCCTGCTGCGCAGGCTCGCGGACGACCCCGTGGTGACGTCGGTCGTGGGGGTCGCGAGCAGGGTGCCCCGCGCCGACGGCTCGAGCACGGTCGTGCCGCCGTTCGACACGGCCGAGTGGGTGCGCTGCGACCTGACCGACCCGGAGGAGGCCGTGGCGTCGCGTCTCGCGGGGGCGTTCGTGGGCGCGGACACGGTGGTCCACCTGGCGTGGGCGCTCGACCCCGCGCACGACCGCGACGAGCTGGCGCGCGTGAACGTCGAGGGGACGCGGCGGGTCGCGGCCGCCGCGGCGCGCGCGGGCGTGGGCCACCTGGTGGTGGCGTCGTGCGCGAGCGCGTACTCGCCCGCGTTCGACGACGTCCCGCGCGACGAGCACTGGCCGACGGCGGGCGTCGCGGGGTCGGTGAGCAGCGCGCAGAAGGTCGAGGTCGAGGAGTTCCTCGACCGGTTCGGCGAGCAGCACCCCGGGGTCGTGGTGACACGGGTGCGTGCGCCGTTCACGTTCCAGCGCGACGCGGCCGGCGAGGTGTCGCGGCTGTTCTTCGGCAGGATCCTGCCCGCCCCGTTGCGACGCAAGGGGCACCTGCCGACGCTCGTGTGGCCGCGGGGCATGCGGCTGCAGGTGGTGCACGCGGACGACCTGGCGGACGCCTACCGCGAGATCGTGGTGGGACGTCACGCGGGCGCGTTCAACGTCGCTGCGCAGGGCGTCCTCACCGGGCCCGACGTCGCCGCGATCGTCTCGCAGGGACGTCTGCGCGAGGTGTCGCCCGGGTCCTTGCGCCGCTGGGTCGCCCTGGCCTGGGCGGCGCGGCTGGTGCCGCTGGACCCGTCGTGGTTCGACGTCGCGCTCGCCGTCCCCGTCCTGGACGCGTCACGCGTGCGCACGCTGATGCACTGGGAGCCGGTGCACGACGCGCGGGCCACGGTCACCGAGGTCGTCGGGGGGCTCGTCGAGGGGGCCGGGACGCAGAGCCCGCCGCTGCTGCCGACATAGCCAGGGTGCCGAACCCGAGGTTGGTCAGGTGATCCAGGCGGATTGCCTGACCAACCTCGGGTTCGGCACCGGGAGCGTCAGGACTCGAGCGTCGCGTCCAGCGTGATGGTCGTGCCGGTCAGCGCCTTGGAGACCGGGCACGTGGCCTTGGCCTGCTCGGCCGCGGCGAGGAAGCCCGCCTCGTCGAGCCCCTCGACCTCGCCACGGACCGTGAGCGCGATCGCGGAGATGCGCAGGCCGCCCGCGGGGTCCGGCGAGAGCGTGACGTCGGCCGTGACCTCGAGCGCGACGGGCACCCCGCCTGCCTGGGCGATCTCCCCGGAGAGCTGCATCGAGTAGCACGAGGAGTGGGCGGCCGCGATGAGCTCCTCGGGGCTCGTGCCCTGTGCCTCGTCGGCCGTACGGCGCGGGAAGGTGACGTCGAACGTGCCGGTCCTCGAGCTCGTGAGCTCGACCTGGCCGCTGCCCTCCATGAGCGTGCCGTTCCAGGCCGTGCGGGCGGTGCGAACTGCCATGATGTGGCTCCTTCGTGCGGGGGTTCGGGGTACGAGACCGTACCTCCCGACCGTAACCCCGGGGCCACCGGCCCGCAGCGGCGTCCACCGCGCCGGGACCGGGCACGAGGACGAGCGCCGACCCGGCGAGCCCGCCCGCACGCGGGGAGCGGCGCCGTCGGGCACGTGCGGGCGCGGACACCCGGCGGCCCCGCAACCGCGGAGCTCAGGGGGCCGAGACCTCCACCTCGACCGGGAACCCGACCTCGGCCGAGAGCCGCTCGGCGAGCGTGAGCGGGTTGGCCACGGGGCCGGCGACCTGCACGACGATCGCCGAGAGGTCGTCACGGACGGAGGCCCCGCCGATCCCGGGCCGGCGCTCACCCCCCAGGAAGGACTCCGCGAGGCCCTGGAGGTCACCCGGCAGCACGTCGAGCGGCTCGACCCGCACCGGGACGTCCGGGTAGGCCTCCGCGACCGAGGCCAACGCCTCCAGCGGCGGGTCGCCGTGCCACACGAGGACGAGCGAACCGGAGCGGTCGAGCCTGACCGTGCCGAACCGTTCGTCGTCCGCCAGGAGCCCGCTCAGGAGGGACGACGCACCCGCGGGCCCCTCGAGGTGCTCCGGGCGCAGCGGGAGCTCTGGGGCGTCCCGCTCGGGCACCGTGAGCGTCACCGACGTGTCGGCCTCGAACCTCATCTCCCCCTCGGTGTCGGCCGAGCACCCGGCCACCCCCAGCACACCGACGACCAGCACGCCCACGGTCGCTCGCCTCATCACGCATCCCCCTCGCGAAATCGTCGCCCGCACCCTAGCGAAGACCCGCGGGACGGCGGAAGGGCGTCCGGGCGCCGCCCGGCTCAGGGGGCGAGGACGACGGCCGTGCCGTAGGCCACGATCTCCTGGTACCCGTTGCCCACCTCGTCGCTGTCGTAACGCATCGCGAGGATCGCGTTGGCGCCCTGAGCCGTGGCCTCCTCGACCATGCGTGCGACGGCCTCGTCGCGCGACTGCTGGAGCTGCTTCGTCAGGCCCTTGAGCTCGCCGCCGACGATCGACTTGAGGCCCGCCCCGATCTGCGCGCCGACGTTGCGCGACCGGACGGTCAGGCCCGTCACCTCGCCGACGACCTGCTGCACGGTCCGGCCCGGGACATCGTTCATGGTGGAGACCAGCACGGTACGTCCTCCTCACGGTCGCACGTCGTGCGCGACGTCCCCTTCACCGTAGGAGGTCCCCGGGCGGTGCGCACCGGCGGGGTGCGCTGGAACGCTTCGTCCCACCCGCACCGCTCCCCGGGTGCTCGGGGGCGACCGGGCGTTGAATGGGAGGCATGACAGCCTCGGACACCCCCCTCGTCCCCGCGACTGCCGACCCGACGCCGTGGGCCCTGCCGCCCCAGGAGGTGCTCGCCGAGGTCGGGTCGAGCGACACCGGCCTCACGGCGGACCAGGCGCGCACCCGGCTCGCGAAGGTCGGTCCCAACCGGCTGGCCCCGCCCCCACGGACCCCGTGGTGGCGCCGGGTGCTCACGCAGTTCGACGACGTCCTCATCTACATCCTGCTCGTGTCCGCGGTGCTCAAGGCGATCGTGGGCGACTGGATCGACTTCACGGTGATCCTCGCGGTCGCGGTCATCAACGCCGCGATCGGCCTGATCCAGGAGGGACGGGCGGAGAAGGCCCTCGACGGGATCCGCAGCATGCTCTCGGTCCATGCACAGGTCCGCCGCGACGGGGCCTGGACGCAGATCGACGCCGACGACCTGGTGCCCGGCGACGTGGTGCGCGTGCGCTCGGGCGACCGCGTCCCTGCCGACCTGCGCCTGCTCACCGGCGTCAACCTCCGCGTCGACGAGTCGGCGCTCACGGGTGAGTCGGTACCCGCGGCCAAGTCCGTCGACGAGGTGCCGGCCGACGCCGGGGTGGGCGACCGGTCGAGCATGCTGTTCTCCGGCACCCTGGTCGCGGCGGGCACGGGCACGGGCGTGGTCGTCGAGACCGGCGGGACGACCGAGATCGGCCGCATCCAGACGCTCATCGCCGAGGTCCCCTCGCTCGAGACGCCGTTGTCCCGCACGCTCGACGCGTTCGGCAAGAAGCTCGCGGTCCTGATCCTCGTCATGGCCGTGGTCATGGTCGTGATCGGGCGCGTGTTCCACGGGTTCGAGACCCCCGAGCTCGTGTCCGCCGCGATCGGCTTCGCCGTCGCGGCCGTCCCCGAGGGCCTGCCGGCCCTGGTGACGATCACGCTCGCCCTGGGCGTGCAGCAGATGGCCCGACGACGGGCGATCACGCGCCGCCTGCCCGCCGTCGAGACGCTCGGCTCGGTCACCACGATCTGCTCGGACAAGACCGGGACGCTGACCAAGAACGAGATGACGGCCCGCACGGTGCGGACCGCCGGGCACGAGTACGCGGTGACCGGGATCGGCTACGCGCCCGACGGCGAGGTCACGCTCGACGGTGCGCCCGCCGGGCTCGCCGAGCACCCCGACCTGCGTCGACTCACCGAAGTCATGACGTCGTGCAACGACGCGCGCATCGTCCGGGACAGCGGTGACGGCGCAGGTGTCGACGGGGATGCTGCCGGCGGCGGTGCGGCGGGCGGCGGCGCTGCCGGCGGCGGTGCGCCCGGCTGGCGTCTCGTGGGCGAGCCCACCGAGGGCGCGCTGCGGACCCTGGGCCTCAAGGCGGGTCTGGACCCGGCAGGGTGGCGCCGTGTCGCGGTCGTGCCGTTCGAGTCCGAGAACAAGTACATGGCGACGCTCACCGAGGATCCCGACGGCGGCCTCCACGTGCTCGTCAAGGGTGCCCCCGACCGGGTCCTCGAACGGTGCACCACCCAGACCGGGGTGGACGGCCGTCCCGAGCCCCTCGACCGCGACTTCTGGTCCGACCAGATCGACGCGATCGGCGCGCAGGGCCTGCGGGTCCTGGCCGCGGCCCGCACGTCGGCCGAGCCGGGCCGCACGACCCTCGACGCCGCCGACCTCGACACGGGCCTCGAGCTCGTGGGCCTCGTCGGGATCGTCGACCCGCCCCGGCCCGAGGCCGTCGAGGCCATCGCGCAGTGCCAGGACGCCGGGATCACGGTCAAGATGATCACGGGCGACCACTCGGGCACCGCTCTCGCGATCGCGCGCGAGATGGGCATCGTCCGAGGGGCGTCCCCGGGCGAGGGGGCGACGGCCGGGGCCGGAGCCGCGGAGGCCCACGCGGACACCAAGGTCCTCACGGGGGCTGAGCTCGAGGCCATGAGCACCGAGGAGCTGCGCGCGGTCGTCCGGGACGTCGACGTCTACGCCCGGACGAGCCCCGAGCACAAGATCCGCATCGTCTCGGCGCTCCAGTCCCACGGCGAGGTCGTAGCCATGACGGGTGACGGCGTCAACGACGCCCCGGCGCTGACCCAGGCGGACGTGGGAGTCGCCATGGGGATCAAGGGCACCGAGGCCACCAAGGAGGCCGCCGAGGTCGTCCTGGCCGACGACAACTTCGCGACGATCGAACGGGCCGTGGAGGAGGGTCGGCGGATCTACGACAACCTCCGCAAGTCGGTGCTGTTTCTCCTGCCGACCAACGGCGCGCAGTCGCTCGTGATCCTGGTCGCCGTGCTCCTGGGCTGGGCGCTGCCGCTCCAGCCCGTGCAGGTGCTGTGGATCAACATGGTCACGGCCGTGACGCTGTCGCTCGCGCTGGCCAACGAGCGCGCCGAGCCGGACATCATGGCCCGCAGGCCTCGCGACGCCAAGGCCTCGATCCTCACCGCGGCGTACCTGCGCCGGATCCTGCTGGTCTCGGTCCTCATCGGCGGTGCGACCATGGCGGTGTACTTCATCGAGCGTGAGCAGGGCATGAGCGTGGCCGAGGCCCAGACGACCGCGGTCACGATGCTCGCGCTCGGCCAGCTCGCGTACCTGTTCAACTGCCGGTTCCTCGACCGGTCGTCCATCACGCTCGCGGTCCTGCGCGGCAACCGGGCGGTCTGGTACTCGGCCGGGTCGATGGTCGCCCTCCAGGCCGTGTTCGTCTACGCGCCCTTCATGCACTCGTGGTTCGGCTCGGCGCCCATCGGCCTGCGGGAGTGGGGCATCACGCTGGGGCTGTCGATCGTGGTGTTCCTCCTGGTCGAGGCCGCCAAGGCGCTGGGGCGGTCGCGGCAGCGCTGAGGGAGGTCCGGCGTCGAGGTGGGGGCGTCCGCCTCCACCTCGACGAGGGCCCGGCCGCCTCGCGGCCCCTGGTCAGTCGATGGTGCCGATGGGGCGGAAGACGAGGGACGACGCACGGTTGTCCATCGATCCGAGCGTCAGGCAGTCGGGGACGCAGTTGGTCGAGGTGCCCTTGACGTAGTTCTCGAGGTCGTAGAGCGTCGACCAGCAGTTGGCCAGGGTCAGCATCGAGCTGATGACGTTGTTCTGCAGGTAGACGGACAGCTTGGGGAACCCCCACGTGACTCCGATGCAACCGGCGCCGTTGCTGCCGGTCCCGTAGTAGACCTTGTTCTGGCCCGTGTGGTTCTTCCCCTGGTACGAGACCCCGAGCAGCCTTCCAGCGGCCAGGGGCGCGGCCGCCGTCCTGGCCTGGCTCGCCACCTGCTCCTGCGCGTACCGGCGCAACGCCGTGGGGTCCCCGGCGAGCACGTCGGGGTCCGTCACGGCCTCTCCCGAGACGGACTCGAGCGCCTCGCCGAGCGAGTCGTAGCACTCGACCGCGGGCTCGGGTGTGAACGCGACGTCCTGCCCGAGCGGGGTCGGCTGCGCGACGACCGTGCAGACCTCCTCCTGCGCGTCGAAGGACTTCGAGGTGAGGTCGGGTCCGTCGGCGAGGGCCGGGGAGGCGCCCAGCGCCCCGACGAGGAGAAGAGCCGCGGTGACCGCCGCGACGCGGGTCGGACGTGATGACATGTGATGCTCCTTCACAGCGTGGGCCAGGTCGTCCGCTGCCCGCGGCCGACCTGACACGTGGGTGAGGACCAGCAGCGGAACCTCGGTGTCCCGCTCCCCCGCCCCGATAGTAGGGGCACCGGTGCGCCCTGTCCCGGTTTGTCCCCCGACCGGGCGGCCGGCCCCGGAATGGTCCCGCAGCGCGCGGGACCGGGGCTTCGCCGATACCGTGCAGGCACGGTCGCCTGCACACAGCCGTCGGCGACCACCACGGGGGAACCACCACGCACCTTCAACGCCGCCGGTCCGTACCGGGGAAATGAGTGTCGATGAAGCACCGTTCGTTGTTAGCTGCTCTCTCTGGACTGGCGGTGGTCGCAGCATCGACGCTGCCCGCCGCGTCCGCCGATCCCGCCGGTCCGTCCGGCCCCGACCTCACGTCGCAGTCCGCAGGCTCGCTCTCGCCCACGGAGAGCGAGGCGGGCAAGGTCGCCCCGTCGCTCGCCGAGTCCTCCGGGACGGTGACCGCGTTCGTCCAGCTCGACACCCCGTCGGGGGTGGACCTCGCGGACCAGGGCGCGAGCCCTGCGCAGGTGGAAGACAACCAGACCGTCGTCGAGCGCCTCGCGGACACCGTCGTCCCCGCGCAGACGAACGCCCGCGGTGCTCGCGCCGCGGGGGCCCCGCAGCAGGTGTCCGTCACGAGCAGGCTGGTCCCGGGCGTCGTCGTGACGGGTGACGCCGAGCAGGTCCGGTCGCTGGCCGCCGACGACAAGGTCGTCACGGTGTACCGCATCATCCCCAAGACGCCCTCGAACAAGGGCACCGACGCGTTCACGCGCGCCCTCGAGGCGTGGCAGAGCACGGGCTTCACGGGGCAGGGCGTCCGGGTCGGCATCATCGACACGGGCATCGACTACACGCACGCGGGCTTCGGCGGGCCGGGCACGCAGGCTGCCTACGACGAGGCGTACGGCGACAAGGGCCAGGGGCCCGTCCCCGCAGGGACGTTCGACGACGCGAAGTTCCTCGGCGGGTACGACTTCGCGGGGTACGACTACGACGCGTCGGGCACGGTCCCGGGCACGTCGTTGATCCCGACGCCGGACGAGAACCCGATCGACTCGCTCGACTCGATCGGTTCCGGGCACGGCTCGCACGTCGCGGGCACCACGGGCGGCTACGGCGTCACGGCGGACGGCAAGACGTTCGACGGCGACTACTCGACCCTCACGGACATCTCCGACTGGACGGTCGGGCCGGGCTCGGCGCCCGAGTCGGGCCTCTACGCCCTCAAGGTCTTCGGTGACCTGGGCGGTTCGACGAGCGTCGTGGTCGACGCTCTCGAGTTCGCGGCCGACCCGGACGGCGACGGCGACCTGTCCGACCGCCTGGACGTCGTCAACCTGTCGCTCGGCTCGGACGACAGCCCGGCCGACGACCCGGAGAACCTGTTCATCGACCAGCTCTCGCGCCTGGGCACGCTCGCCGTGGTCGCGTCGGGCAACGCGGGCGACGTGACCGACGTCGGCGGCTCGCCCGGCAACGCGCGCACCGCGCTCACGGTCGCGAACTCGGTGGGCAACACCCAGACGTTCGACGGCGTCGAGGTCACGGCCCCGGCGGGCGTCGCGGGCTCGTACCCCGCGCAGAACTCGCAGAGCTACGCGGGCTCGGCGGACGTGACCGCGGAGGTCGCGTTCCTGGGCGCCACGGTCAGCGGGTGCACGCCCCTGACCCCGGCCCAGGCGGCCGCCACGGCGGGCAAGATCGCGTTCCTCTACTGGGACGACGACGACGCGACGCGCCAGTGCGGGAGCGCGGCGCGCTTCAACGCCGCGCAGGCCGCGGGCGCCGTCGGCGTCCTGCTGTCGTCCGAGCTCGAGGTCTTCGCGGCCGGGATCGCGGGCAACGCGGGCATCCCGGGGGCGCAGCTCACGGGCCCGAGCCACGACGCGCTGCGCCCGGCGATCGAGGCCGGCGGGGTCGTGCTGACGCTCGGCCCATCGCTCGCGAACTCGTCGTTCGTCGAGATCCCCGCGATCGGGGACACGCTCAACGCGGGGTCGTCCCGCGGCGTGCACGGCTCGCTGGGCGTCGTGAAGCCCGACGTCGCCGCACCGGGCACGGGGATCTCCTCCGTGGCCTCGGGTCGCCTCACGCAGCCCGGCATCAAGTCGGGCACGTCGATGTCCACCCCGCACGTCGCGGGCATCGCGGCGCTCGTCAAGGAGGCCCACCCGGGCTGGAGCGCTCAGCAGGTCAAGACGGCGGTCATGAACACGGCCTCGCACGACGTGTGGACGGGCAAGGGGGGCACGGGCGTGGCCTACGGTCCGGAGCGCGTCGGGTCGGGGCGCGTGGACGCGGTCGACGCGGTGCAGAACTCGACCCTGGCCTTCTCGGCGCAGGACAAGGACCTCGTCTCGGTGTCGTTCGGGCTCGTGCCTGTGGCGGACAAGAAGGTGACGGTGCGCAGGACGGTCGACGTGCAGAACACGGGCTCCGCGTCCGCGACGTACGCGACGGCCTTCACGACGTCGAGTACGGCGGGGGGCGCGGCCGTCACGGTCTCGCCGGCGAACCTCACCATCCCGGCGGGGCAGACCCGGACGGTCACGCTGACCCTCTCGGCCGATCCGGCGACGCTCGCCAAGAAGCTCGACCCGACGTCGGCAGCGACGGCCTCGGGCGTGCCGCGCGACTTCGTGGGCATGCTCACGGGCCGCCTGGTCCTGACACCGGGGTCGGGCAGCGAGCTGCGCGTCCCGGTGCAGGCCGCACCGAGGCTCGTGAGCGACCTGACGGCCAAGGACGTCACGTTCCTGAACCAGGACACGGCCGCGACGCTCGACCTCGACGGCAGGGGCGTGGCTTCCGGGGGGTGGACGTCGCTCGTCGCGCCGTTCGAGCTCAAGGCGACCAGCCCGCGGCTCGAGTCCGACGCGGCGGCAGGGTCCTCGGCCTCGGCCGTGGCGTCGGGCGACATCCGCGCGGTCGGCTTCACGTCGAGCGCGCCGCAGTACGCGGCCGCGGGCGGGGACCCGGGCGCGGGGCGGATCGGCATCGGTGTGGCCATGGACGGCGACTGGGCGTCGCTCGGGTCGGTCATGTTCCCGTCGGTCGAGACCGACGTGGACGGCGACGGCTCGGCCGAGTTCGAGACCGTGGTCCGCAAGTACGGCGAGTCGGACCTGACCCTGGCGACCACGTACACGCTCGAGGCGTGGACGGCACCCGACGGCCGCCAGCACGCGGCGGGGGCACCGGTCCTGCGCGAGCCGGTCAACTCGGTCTGGGCGAACGTCGACACGTCGGTCTTCGACAGCAACGTGCTCGTCGTGCCGGTCGCGATCGGCGCACTCGGCATCGCACCGGGCACGGTGCCGTCGTTCACGGTCGCGACGTACTCGTACTACGGGATTCAGCCTGACCAGTCGATCGACCGGGTCGGTCCGTTCACGGGCGACCCGTACGACCCCGCGTACTGGTTCAGCGGTGGTGGTCAGCTCCTGTTCGTGGGCGCCGACGACGCGCCGGTCACGGTCAACCGGTCTGCTGCGGCGGCCGAGGCCGGGACGGGCGAGCTGCTCCTCCTCCACCTGCACAACGCCACGGCGGCCAAGCGCTGGCAGACGGTCGGGGTCGCGAACCTCGACGCGTCGGTCGAGCTCACGGTCACGGCGCAGTCGCGCTGCGTCGCGGGCACGGCGCAGGTCTCGGTCCGCGCGGTCAACGACGGCGACGTGAAGGCCGACGTCGCGGTCGCGACGCCGTTCGGCACCAAGACGTTCAAGAACGTCTCGCCCGGGAAGTCAGCGTCGCAGACGTTCAGCTCGCGGACGGCCACGATCGACGCCGGCACGGCGACGGTCACGGGCACCGCGATCGTCGAGGGCATCACGGTCACGACGCCCTACGAAGCCGGGTACGAGGCGATCAGCTGCGGCTGACGCCTCGACCAGCCGGGCCTTGTCGGGGCGGGAGCGTGCATGGGGCCGCTCCCGTCCTGACGGGGACGCGACGAGCACCCGGTGAACGGGAAAGTCTGAAGGGCGCGACCTACCGGTCGCGCCCTTCGGGCTTTCCCCGGGCCCGGCGGCCCGGGGAGCCGTGCCGGAGCGGGCGTGGCCCCATGCTCACGCTCGCCCCGGCAGGTCGGTGAGGGCGGTCTCAGACCCGCACGCCCAGGTTCTGCATCTCGAGCACCAGGCCCTTGACCGCCGCGGCGGGCACCTGTCCCCCGCGCTCGACGAGCGCCGCGACCGACGCCGGGATCTCGGCCTCCGAGCACAGGATGAGCGGGGTGTCTGCCGCCGAGTCGGGCAGCCGCCCGTGCGTGCCGCGCACGTACGACGCGTCGAGCGGCACCGTGCTCATGGCGTACCGCAGCCCGACCTTCTTCCTGACGAGGTTGAGGCCGGCCTTGGCCTTGGCCAGCCGGTCGGCGGGGTCGAAGAACAGCTCGGCCGGGTCGTAGCCGGGCTTGCGGTGGATGTCGACGCCACGCGCGTACTCGGGGGCGCGGGCGTCGTCGAGCCAGTAGTAGTAGGTGAACCAGGCGCCGGGCTCGGCCACCACGACGAGGTCCCCCGAGCGCGCGTGGTCGAGCCCGTAGCGGGCCTGCGCCTCGCGGTCGAGGACCTCGTCGACGCCCGGGACGGCCCGCAGGAGGTCGGCGACGCGCGCGAGCCGCGAGGCGTCGTCGACGTAGACGTGCGCGACCTGGTGGTCGGCGACCGCGAACGCCTTGGACGTCCAGGGGTCGAGCTGCTCCTTGCCGTCCTGCACGTAGACCTCGAGCAGGCCCTCGCGGCGCAGGATGCGGTTGAGGTGCACGGGCCGGGTCGCCTCGGCGATGCCGTACTCGGAGACCACGACGACCGCGACCCCGTTGTTGGCCGCGTCGTCGAGCAGCGGGGCGAGGACGGCGTCGAGCTCGGCGGCCGCGGCGTCGGCCTCGGGAGAGTCGGGGCCGAACCGCTGCAGGTCGTAGTCGAGGTGCGGCACGTAGGCCATGGTCAGCTCGGGCGAGTGGGTGCGCAGGACGTGGCGGGTCGCGTCGACGATCCAGGCCGAGGACGTGATCGCGGCGGTCGGGCCCCAGTACGTGAACAGGGGGAACTCGCCGAACCGCCCGGTGAGCTCGTCGTGCAGCGCGGGCGGGCGGATGTACGCGTCGGGCGACTTGCGCCCGTCGGCGTGGTAGATCGGCCGGGGGGTGACGGTCACGTCGGTCGTGGCGCCCATGGCGTACCACCAGCAGACGTTCGCGGTCCGGTGGTCGGGGTTCGAGCGGCGCGCGGCCTCCCAGATCTTCTCGCCCTCGACGAGCTTGTTGTGCTGGCGCCACAGGAACACCTCGCCGAGCTCGCGGAAGTACCAGCCGTTGCCCACGGCCCCGTGCTGGGCGGGTGCGAGGCCCGTCATCATGGTCGCCTGGACGCTGCACGTGACCGCGGGCAGCACGGTCGCGAGCTGGGTCTGCCAGCCGCCCGCGGCCATCTGGCGCAGGCGGGGCATGTGGGCGAGGGCCTTCTCGGTGAGCCCGACGACGTCGAGCAGCAGCACGGGCTTCATGCGGGGACTCCTGTGGTCCGGGGGGTGTGCGAGGAGGGCGCGGGACCGGGGCGGTGGACGCCGCCGGGCGCGAGGAGGTGGTCGGTGGCCCAGCGCAGCTCGGCCGCGATGCCGGCGACGAGGGGTTCGCCGGTCCCGTCGGACGCGAACGCCGGCGAGTCGGGCGGCAGCACGGCCCACGTGTAGGTCTCGACGTCGAGGTGCGCCTCGTCGCCGTGGGGCGCCGTGCGCACGGCGACGACGGCCTCGCGCAGCACGTCGGTCGTCGCCGCCAGCGGCGGGGCGGGTTCGTGGTGCAGGGGCACGTGGAAGTGCACGCGCCACGGCCCCTGGCCCGGGAGCCCGGGCTCCCCACCCTCGCCCAGAGCGTCGGGCAGGTCGTCGACGGGCAGCACGTCGCCGCTCGGGGCGAGCTCGCGCACCTGGTGGATGTAGCGCTTCTCGACGAACTGCCCGACGGCGTCGCGCGCCTCGGGCGTGGACGGTTCGGCCACGTGGAGCGCGGCCGAGGCCTGCACCTTGACGACGCGCAGCCCGGCCCCCGTGATCCGCGCGACGGCTGCGGCCGGGTCGGCGAACGAGACCGCGAGGTGGCACGTGTCGAGGCAGACTCCGACGAACGCGGGGTCGATGCCGCCGGTGCGCTCCGTGCCGGCCGCGCCGTCGGGCTCGCCGGCCCCGCCCGTGCGCGCCTCGAGCCAGGTCACGACGTCCTCGACCGTGTCGAGCACGCACCCGGGCTCGGGCTCGACCGCGACGCGCACGACCTTGCCCGTGCGGGCCGCGAGGTCGCGCAGCCCGGCCGAGAGCTCCTCGAACGCCCGGGTCGCGATCGCGTCCTGCGCGGGCGACCACGGCTCCCCGCCCGGCTCGCGCCACGCGAGGGGGAGCGTCGAGATCGACCCGTCGACGCCGTCGGGCAGGAGGGCCGCGAGGACCTCGGCGCACTCGAGCGTGTAGGCGAGCCGCTCGGCGTCGGCCCACGTGGGCGAGTACACGGCGAGCTTGACGACGTCGTCGTGGAAGCCGCCGTACGGGAACGCGTTGAGCGTGTGCACCTGGAGGCCGTGCTCGGCGAGCGCGGCCCGCAGCCGGGCCAGGTCCTCGGCCGCGCGCGGCGAGGCCGAGAGCCGGTGCGCGAGCGAGGCGGGCAGCCACAGCCCGACCCCGAGCACGTCGAGCCCTGCGGCCTCTCGCACGGGCCCCGCGTACCGGGCGAGCTGCTCGACCACGCCGTCGAGGTCCTCCGCGGGGTGGACGTTGGTGCAGTAGGACAGCAGCATCAGGCCCGTGCCCCGCGCAGCACCGAGCTGCCCTCGAAGCTCGCGGTCGGGGCGGGCGCCTCGCCCTCGACGAACCCGGGCACGGGGTCGAGCAGCAGGTTGCCGGACTGCCCGTAGAACTCGACGGGGTTGCGCCACAGGACCTGGTCCACCTCGTCGTCGGTGAACCCGGCCGCGAGCATGGCGCGCCCGGTCTTGAGCGTCTTGAGGGGGTCGGACCGGCCCCAGTCCGCGGCCGAGTTCACCAGGACCCGCTCGGTGCCGTGCTCGAGCAGGATCGCGACCATGCGGTGCTCGTCCATCTTGGTGTCGGGGTAGACCGAGAAGCCCATCCAGGCCCCGGCGTCCTTGACGAGGGCGACGTTGGTCTCGTTGAGGTGGTCGACCACGACCATCCCGGGGGCGATCCCGGACTCGCGGACGACGTCGAGCGTGCGGTGGGTCCCGACGAGCTTGTCGCGGTGCGGGGTGTGGACCATGACGGGCAGGGCCGCGTCGATCGCCATGGCGAGCTGGCGCGTGAACGCCTCGTCCTCGGCGGGGGTCATCGAGTCGTACCCGACCTCCCCGACCGCGACCACGCCGTCCTTGGCGAGGTAGCGCGGGATCTCGTCGAGCACCTCGGTGCAGCGCGGGTCGTTCGCCTCCTTGGGGTTGAGCGCGATGGTCGCGTGGTGGCGGATCCCGAACTGCGTGGCCCGGAACCGCTCCCAGCCCAGCAGCGCGTCGAAGTAGTCGAGGAACGAGCCGACCGTCGTGCGCGGCTGGCCGAGCCAGAACGCGGGCTCGACGAGCGCCCGCACGCCCGCGGCGTACATGGCCTCGTAGTCGTCGGTCGTGCGGGAGGTCATGTGGATGTGGGGGTCGAAGATGCGCATCAGGCGTCCTTGCCGTGAGTCGTACGGAGGGTGAGGTCGGGCGCGATGCGCGCGACGTCGTCGGGCACCGTGCGGCCCGCGGCGCGGCGCTCGGCCGCGAAGTCGTGGGCCATGCGCGCGAGCTCGTCGTCGGCGCGCTCGTCGAGCCCCGCGACCGCGTCGAGGCTCACGCCCATGAACACGAGCTTGAGGACCGCGTGGCGCCACGCGTGGTCGTCGAGGTGCGCGGCAGCGAACGGCCCGACGGCCGCGGCCACGAGGCTCTGGTCGTTCGCACGCAGGGCGTCGGCTGCGAGCGCCGTGCCCGCCGACGCGACGGCCGGTGGCACGGTCCCGCCGAGCGCGAGGGCGTCGAGCCCGCGCAGCACGCCGCGGCGCTCGGCCGTGTCGCCGCGCTGGTAGGTCTCGGTCAGGTGCGTCGCGAGGGACTCACCGTCGGGGGGCAGTGCGGCCGCGAGCGCCACGACGAGGTGCGCACGGGCGGCGTCGTCGAGCGTCCCGTGCAGGACGCCTGCGGGGTCCGCGGCGGGCGCCAGGGGCGTGCGTCCCACGGCCCGCCCGGCCCGTGCCAGGTGCCCGACGGCGGTGCCCGGGTCCGCGGCGATCTCGCTGCGGGCCGTGGCCAGCCAGGCGGCCTGCTCGTCGGTGAGCAGTCCCGCGAGGGCGTCGGGGCGACCGGCTGCGAGGTCGGGGGGCGTGGTGCCCGCTGCCGGGGTCGGGGTGGGGGTGGTCATCGGAGTGCCTCCTGGGGTGTGGATGCGGTGGTCGTCGTGGCGGTCGGGTCGGTCGCGCTCCACGCGGCCCAGGCGCCGGTCATCGCGGTCATGCTGCGGTGCGCGAGCCCGGGGGCGTCGTACGAGTGGCGGGGCAGCTCGACGGCCGCGACGCCCGTGTACCCGATCTCGCCGAGCGTGCCGAGGGCCAGGGCCAGGTCGAGCTCGCCCTCGCCGAAGGGCAGGTGCTCGTGCGCGGTGTGCCGCATGTCGTCGACCTGCACGTTGAGCAGGTGCGGTGCCGCGGCGAGCAGCGCGCCCCGCACTCCCCCGGGCTCGACGACCACGCAGTGCCCCAGGTCGACCGTGACCCCCAGCCCGGCGGGTGATCCGACGTCCGTGCGCAGCCGCAGGGCGTCCGCCACGGTCTCGACGAGCATCCCCGGCTCGGGTTCCAGGGCGAGCCGGACCCCGTGCTCGTGGGCGTGGGCCACGACGCGCGGCACCCGGGCGAGCAGGCGCTCCCACCCGGCCTCCGCCGTCGTGCCTGCGGGAAGGACTCCGGAGAAGAAGGACACGCACTCCGCGCGCAGGCCCGCCGCGACCTCGACCGCGCGGCACAGGAAGCGGACGCGGACGTCCGCGAGGTCCTCGTCCGGGTCGAGGAAGGTCGGGTGGTGCTTGCGGAACGGGTCGAGCAGGAAGCGGGTGCCGGTCTCGACGACCACGCGCATGCCCAGGTCGTCGAGGCGCTCGCGCAGCCGGGCGACCTGCGCGTCGGCGTCGGGCGCGAACGGGTCCAGGTGCGGGTGCCCGAGCGTGAGCGCCACGGCGCCGTAGCCCTCGTGCGCGAGCACGTCGAGCGCGACGTCGAGCGGGTGGTCGGTGAACCCGTTGGTGCCGTACCCGAGGGCGAAGGGGACGGGCGGGACCGGCCCTGCGGGTACCTGGGCGCTCACGACTCGCTCAGCCCGGGTCGCGGGCTCGGGCTGCGTCGTGCACGGGCGCGCAGCGCACGCCCCGCGACCTCGACCCCCGCCAGGACCGCGACCGCGCCCATGCTCCCTCCCCGTGCCGCGAGGGCGGCCTGGAGCGGCACCATCGCCCGGATGCCGGCCTTGGTCGCCGTGAACGCGCCCGCGGCGTCGGGCAGCGCGACGGCCGAGAGCTGCTTCGGGAGGCACGACGCGACGTACACCCCCGTCGACGCGAGGGCTGAGAGGGCGGGGAGGGCCGCGACCGCCTGGGCGCCACGGCCGTCACGGGCCACCGCGCCGCCCCGTGACGTCAGGCCTCGTCGCAGTCCCTGCAGCGCTCCGCCCGCGACCGTGCCCGCGACGCCCGCCGTACCCGCGGCGACAGCGGCCGCGACCCAGGTCCTCGTGCCGTGGACCTCGCCGCGCGAGAGGACCGTGACGCCCGCGGTGTGCGCCGTGAGGGCGGACGCGGCCGGGAGCGCCGCCCGCAGCCGTCCCCTGCCCGCGCCCATGAGCACGTCGAGGCCCCGGCAGGCCGCCATGACGGCCGGGCCGGCGGCGCGGTCCTTCGCGACGAGGTCGTAGGTCCACACGCTCGCCGCGAGCGGGACCGCGAGGGCGAAGGACCGCCGGCCTCCGCCCGCTCCCGCGAGCGTGAGTCCTGCGACGGTCAGACCCGACGCGACCGCCAGGGCCTGGGCGGGCGAGACCCGCCCCGAGGGCAGCGGACGCTCGGGTCGCTCGACCGCGTCGAGCTCACGGTCCGCGTAGTCGTTGAGCGCCATGCCGCCCGCGTACAGGCAGGCCGAGGACAGCGGCAGGAGCGCGAGGCGCCACGTCCGCACGTCTGCGGGACCGGGCGGGCCCCCGGCCCGGCGGGCGTGGCCTGCCGCGGCGAACCGGCCGCCTGCCGCCGCCCCGGCGAGCGTGTCGCCGAGGACGGACAGGACCGCAGGAGCACGGACCAGGTCGAGGTAGTCGCGCAGGCTCACGGCTCGCTCGCCTCGGCCCGTGCCAGGTCCGCCTGGGCGCTCGTCCGGTGCGCCCACACGCCCAGCTCGCGCGACTGGTCCGCGAACGCGTGCACGTCCGAACCCCACGGGTCCTTGAAGAAGAAGCCCATCTCCGGCACCGGTCCGGACAGGCCCGCGGCGTCCGCGAGCGCCAGCAGGCGGGCCAGGTCGAGCACGAGCGGCGCGGCGAGCATCGAGTCGTAGGCGCTCCACGTGGTCTGCAGGGTCAGGCGCGAGCCCAGGAAGCCCTCGACGTGGATGTGGTCCCACGCGACCTTGACGTCGCCCAGGTCGGGGACGTTGTCGATGTGCAGCGGGGTCACGGTGGTCCCTGTCAGGTCCTGCAGACCACGGTTCTTCGAGACGAGCTTGCTCTGGACGGCGTGCGGGTCGGCGAGGGTCGCGCCGTCACCGCCGCCCAGGAGGTTCGACCCCGCCCAGGACAGGACGCGCAGGCCGCGGGCCGCGAACGCCGGCGCCAGGACGGAACGCAGCCATGTCTGGCCGGTCTTGCCGTCCTGCCCAGCGAACGGCACGCCGCGCTCGGCGGCGAGCGCGTGCAGCGCCGGGAGGTTCATGCTCGCGGAGGGCGTGAAGCCCGCGTACGGCGCGCCGGCGAGGAGCGCGGCGTACGCCGTGACCGAGCTCGCGGGCAGGACCTCGCGCTCGGGGTCGTCGAGCGCCGCGCGCAGGAGGTCGAGGTCCTCGAGCTCAGGAGCGGGGGCGGGCAGCGGCTCGGTCGAGGCGAGGTCGATCACGACGACCCGGGCGAGCCCGTGACGGTCGCGGAAGGACCGGATGTCCGCCGCGAGGCCCTCGGCCGCCGCGGCCTGGGAGCCCGTGCGGTGGCCGGGGTCGTAGCCGGGCCGGATCTCTGCGTCGGCGGCGTCGAGCTGGGGGCGCACGGCCTCGAGGAGGCGGAACGGGATCATGCCGGCCTCGACGAGCATCTCGGCGCGCTTGCCGAGCGGGGTGTCGCTGATGTCGTGCCCGCCGACGACGAGGTCCGCGAACGCGGGCAGCGTGACGGTGTCGAGCGGCGGCTGTGCGGTGACGCACCCCGTGGGGCTCGTCAGCCCCGAGGCGATCGCGGCCAGCCCGAGCGTGGCGGTCGTCGCGACGGATCCTCGGGCCCCGACGAACCAGATGCCCGTACGGCCGTGGTCCCAGGTCGGGTGGTGGGGTGGAAGGTGCATCGTCGCTCCTGGTCCCGTCGGTCCCCGCTGGCAGGACCGAAGTGCGGAGTCGAGGGCCTCGTCGCTCTCGACCGGCTCGGTCCGGACGGGCGTACGCTCGCGAACGAGCGCCTGCGCCACCAGGCCGAGTCGTGCAGCGACCATAGCCCGGCTTTTGTCGATGGTCAATCAAAAGACGAAGGCCCCCGGCCTGGTCTACCAGATCGGACGACAAAAGAACGCGGGGCCGGGCCGACGCTCTCGCGCCGCCCGGCCCCGCCCCGACGCTCAGCCCGCCGGGGAGAAGTCCAGCCGGTCGTCGACCACCGCGACGACCGACCACACGTTGCCCTCGGCGTCGCTCAGCTCGTACGACGGCACGAGCAGGGCGCCGCCGTCGGCCTGGTAGTGCACGGCCCAGCCGAGACGGGCCGACGTGATGGTCACCTCGGCCACGGGCCACGAGACCGCCGCCCCCTCACCAGCCGTCGGTGGCACCGTCGGCACCTCGGGCTCGGCCGGGGCGACCTCCGTCGCGAACCCCTCGAGCGTCGTCGCCGTTCCCGCGGGGCGGGCGTACGCGACGAAGCCCGGGCTCCCGAACCGCGGGTCCCCGAGCCGCTCCACGGCCGCGCTGGGACTCACCACGGCGTAGTCGCCCACGGACACGGTCGGCGCGAGCGAACCGTAGAGCGACGACAACCCCGCCCCCGAGTACGTCAGGCTCCACACGACCCCGGTCCGCTGCCCGTCGACCACCTGGGACGCGGTCACCGCGAGGACCTTGCCCTCGGTGTCGTACGACTCGGTCGTGTACTCGAAGCCCGCGGGATCCAGGTCGAGCGAGCCGAGCACGTCCTTGCTCGCCGAGATCGCGGCGTCCGCGGACGGCGCGGGGCCGAGGTCCGGCTGACCGCACCCCGCCTGGGGATCGATCATCTCCTCGGTGGTCGCCGAGCCGCTCTCAGGGGTCACGACGACCGAGCACGCCCACGGGTCCTTGCCGGGGTCGTTGAACGAGACGCTCGTCGTCCCGTCGGGCTGGAGGCTCACGGTGGGCCCCTGCCCGTCGTTCGCCCCGACGACCCATGCGCCGTACTCCTGCCGCGGCTCCCCCGCGACGCCGAGCGCCGCCGCCACCTTCGCCGTCGTCCCGGCCGAGAACGTGCCCGCGGCGTCGTACGCCCACGCGGGCGCAGAGGCCCCCTCCGTCCCGAGCCTCGACGACCGGAACACGGTCCGGCCCCCGAACCCGGCGAGCCCGGACATCCTGGCGTCGGCGGCCGACGACGACGCCCCCTCGGGCGCGGCCGGCGCCGACTGGTCGCCCGCGGCGCGCTCCTGGAGGGAGATGGGCGCGTCCGCGACCGCGGCCGACGCTCCTCCCGACGTTCCGCCGGCGTTCCCGAGCGCGTACCCGCCGACCCCGAACGCGAGCACGCCCGCGACACCCGCGGCGACGGCGCCGACCAGCGGCACGCGGCGCCGCCTGCGCTCGCGGCGGACGGCCAGCTCGTCGACCTCCTCGGCGTCCTCGCCCGACGCCGTCGCACCGGTCGCGGGGTCCTGCTCGCCCGGGGAGCCCGTGACCGGGGGGACCGCCTCGCCCAGGTGCGCGCGCACGGTCGCGTCCTTGGCCGCGATCGCCGAGAGGTCGGGGGTCGCGGTCGCCGCCGGATCGGCGTCGCGGACCCGGTGGTACGCCTCGTCCCCCGTCTCGTCAGGGGGTGTTCCGGGGGCCTGGTCGTCGGTGCTCATCGGGAGCCTCCAGCTCGTCGATCCGGGGGCCCGGATCCTCTACCCCGTCTGTGTCGTCAGTGACCGGCCTCTTGCACGGGACGCGACGCCGGCGCCGCCGTGCGGGCGCGGACCGTCGCGACGGGCACCTCGCCGGTGTCGCCGGCCCTCGACTGCGCGGCCCAGGCGTCCCGCAGCCGGGACCGGGCCCGGGACAGCGCGGCGTCGGCGCCTCCCCTGCTCACCCCGAGCACCCCGGCGAGCTGGTCGCCCGTCAGCCCGTCCCAGGCGTTGAGGAGCAGGATGCGCCGGTCGCGCGGGGTGAGCACCCCGAGCACGCGGCGCACGTGGTCGTCGGTCAGCGCGAGGGCCTGCGGGTCGACGTCGTCCGCCTCCTCGGGCACGTCCGCGACGAGCACCGGGCGCATCTTGCGCCGGTGGTTGGCGAGGACGAAACCCGCGGTGCGGTAGAGCCAGGGCAGCTCGGCCCCCTCGGGGACGTCCTCCCGGCGGCGCCAGGCGGTCGCGAAGACCTCTGCGGTGAGGTCCTCGGTGTCCGGGCCGGCGCCTCCCGAGCCCGCCGGGAGCCTGCGGCGGAAGTAGCGGTAGACGGCGGTCGTGTGCGTGGTGAAGAGCGCCTCGAACCAGGCGTCGTCGCGGGGCGGGGGCGTCACTGAGGCTCCAGGTGGGATCGCCGGCATCGTCTACCTCCCTGTGTCCTGGCCACCCCGATCCTTGCACCCTTCGCCCCGCCCGTGCGTCCGGGTGCGGGCCGGCCAGGTCACCGGGGGCCGCCACCCGGCGGTCCGGGACGTCGCCCCGGCCGCGCATCGACTGCCTCTACCCTGTTGCCATGAGCGCCACCGACGACGCAGGCCCGACGACGCCCCCCGCCTCCCGCGGCGGTCGTCGCGCAGGACGCCGGGCCGGACGGGTGGTGCTCGTGCTGTTCCTGCTGCTGGTCGCGATCCTGGTGTGCGCAGGGCTCCTCGTGCGGGACGCGCTCGCCGCCCGCTCCTCGCTGACCGACGCGATCGACCGGCTGCCCGCGGTCGAGGAGGCGCTGCGCACCGGTGACGGCGCCGCCGCGGAGGCCGCGCTGGCCGAGGTCCAGCCCCTCACGGCCGACGCCCGGGGCCACACGGACGGCCCGCTCTGGTGGGTCGCCGGCCGCCTGCCGTTCGTCGGTGCGGACGCCAGCGCCTTCTCGACGGCGGCGTGGGCGGTCGACGAGATCACGCACGACGTCCTGCCGCCCCTCACCCAGGCGGCGGCGCTCGTCTCCGAGGGCGGGATCCAGGTCCAGGGCGGGACCGTCGACCTCGCTCCCCTCACGGCCGCAGCCCCCGAGGTGTCCGTCGCGGCCGGCACCATGTCGGACGTCGTCGACCGGGTCGGCGGCATCGACGTGTCCACGCTCCAGGGGGTGCTCGCCGGACCGGTCTCCGACCTCCAGGACAAGGTCTGGACCCTCGAGGGGCTGGTGTCGACCGCAGACCGCGCGACGACGCTCCTGCCCGCGATGCTCGGCGCCGACGGCCCGCGGACGTACCTCGTCATGGCGCTCAACACGGCCGAGCTCCGCGCGCCCGGGGGGATCCCCGGTGCGTTCGCCCTGATCGGCACCGACGCCGGGCACATCGCGCTGCTCGACCAGGCCTCGACGCAGGACGTCGGCCCGTTCCCGGAGGGCATCGCCCCCCTGGCGCCGGCCGACCAGGAGCTCTTCGGCACGAACATGGCCGTCTACGTCCAGGACACCGTGTACACGCCCGACTTCCCCACGGCCGCGCCCCTGGCCGCGGCGATGTGGGAGGAGGCCACCGGGCAGGCGGTCGACGGGGTCCTGACCCTCGACCCGGTCGCGCTGTCCTACCTGCTCGAGGCCACGGGTCCCGTCGAGGTCGCGGGGACGACGATCGACGCGTCGAACGCCGTCGACACGCTCCTCTCCGACGCCTACACGGAGCTCGAGCCCGGCCCCGAGACCGACGCGTTCTTCGCGGACGTCGCGGCCGCGGTCCTCACCTCCGCGCTGTCGGGGGACACGGACCCGCAGAGCCTGCTCAGCGCGGTCCAGCGCAGCTCGAGCGAGCACCGGTCGCTCGTGTGGTCGAGCCACGCGGACGAGCAGGCCCGGCTGGCCGACACCGTGGTCTCGGGCGACATCGGGGCCTCCGACCGCGCTGCGGACACCGTCGGCGTCTTCTTCAACGACGCGACCGCAGGAAAGATGGGCTACTACCTGGACACGGCGGTCGAGCACGTGTCGAGCGAGTGCACGGCGTCAGGGCGCGCGGACACGTTCCGCGTGGACCTCACGTCCACGGCTCCCGCCGACGCCGCGACCGACCTGCCCTGGTACGTGACCGGCGGAGGGATCTCCGGGACCCCGCCGGGGAACGTCCGCACCGACCTGTTCCTCTACCCGCCCCGCGGGGGCCGGGTCGTCGACGTGACGGCCGACGGGGCCCTGACGGGCAGCGAGGTCGTCGAGATCCAGGAACGCGCCGTCGCCACCCTGCCGCGCGAGCTCGCGCCGGGGCAGGCCACGAGCGTGACGTTCACGGTCACGAGCGACGACGGAGAGGGCGCGTCGGGCACCCGGTGGTTCGACCTGTGGACGACCCCGACGCTCAGCCAGGGAGGCCTCGCGACCATCGAGGTCCCGGCTTGCGGGTGAATGTCGGAAATCACGGCCGGATAACAATTGCCGACCCCCTCCTTTTCACCCGGACAACCGTCCACTTCCTGACCGATAGTCGCTACCCTCAAAAGCCAGGGTCCTGTGACGGTACGGCGGCGCGCCGGGGCTTCGACCCATCCTTTCAACGACCGCCACGAACAGACTGGTGACGCCATGAGCACTTCAAGGACCGCACTCTGGGCGCGGGGGGCGCTCGTCGCAGGGCTCCTCGGTGCGACAGCTCTCGTCGCCCCCACGGCCACCGCCTCGGTCGAGACTCCCGACCCCTCCGCGACCGACGGGTACGTCTCCCCGACGCCGCCTCCCACGATCGACCTCACGGTGCTCCAGCCCGTGTGCGACGGTGACGTGCCCTACCTCGTGTACGACGTCGCCGTGACCGGCACCCCGAACGAGACCGTCACGATCACCTGGCTCAACCCGACGGGCGACGACGTCGTCCAGGCCGGGCTGCCTCTCTCCGGTCGGGTCCTGTGGCCCGGGGCCACCGTGAACGCCGCCGGCGAGCCCACGGGCTGGCCGGGCTGGGTGTTCGAGGACGGCGAGTGGGTCGAGGGCGGCGACTTCGGCTGGGTGCGCCCGTCCGTCGAGGTGCTGTTCCAGGTCAACCCCGAGATGACGGTCTCGGTGGACTACCCGCCGTCGAGCCCCAACTGCAGCACGAACCCCCCCGGCACGCCGACGACCCCCCCCGGCACGCCGACGACCCCCGGCGGCGACGTCTCGAAGGTCTCGAACGTCGCCGACACCTCCGGCTCCGAAGGCGGTCTCGCGGCGACCGGTGCCACCGTCGGCACCATCGTCGGTGTCGGGGCAGCGCTCCTGCTGGTCGGCGGTGGCCTGGTCCTGGTCGCCCGCCGCGGCCGCAAGAGCAACGCCTGACACACCCTGCACGACGCACGACGAGGGCCCTCGGTGATCGGATCACCGAGGGCCCTCGTCGTGCGTCCGACAGGTCCCGTCAGGCTGCCGCGGTCGTCCAGGTCGCAGCGTAGAGCCGCTGCTCGAGGCCCTCGAAGGCCCAGCGGTCGGCGATGAGCGTCGGACCGTTGGGCGAGTCCGGCACGAACCACTGCATCTGCTCGACGGTCATCTGCTCCGCGCCCGACTCGTCGACACAGCTCAGCTCGAACCGGGTCAAGGTCGCAGGCTGCTCGTCGATCTCGACGTCCAGCTTGCTGGTCTCCTTCGACGACCCCACCGTGAGCCTGCCGGTGCCCGGGCAGAACGCACCCTCGGGGACGTACGCCTCGGTCGCGTCGACCGCCGCGGCCGCCTCGCCGTTGAGGATCTCGAACGTCGGGCACGCCTCGGCCTCGGGGCACCCGCCCGCCCGCACCTGCGTCACGCCCTCGGACGGCTCGACGACGGACCAGTAGTCCGCGGCGAACAGGGCCAGCGGGCCGACGTCCACGGTGTTGGTGTGCTGACCCTCGTGCTCGTCGTGCGTGTCGGAGGCCGCCGGGCCCGAGCCGGAGGGGTCGGTCTCCGCGGTGCCCTTGTCCGTCGCTGCGCCACCGGAGCAGGCCGAGGCGAGGAGTCCCACGCCCAGGACGAGCCCGACGAACGGGAGCATGCCCGCACGACCAGCGCGACGCCGTCGGGCCTGCGGGGATGCTGTTGCCACGGCGGCCGAAGAATGGATCACACGGTGCTTGTGCACGGGTACTGCCTCACTCATGTAGGTCGGCCCCGGCATGACCCACTGGGAAGGTCATGCCGGGGCCTCGGACGATTTCACGCTACTGATGGCTGCCGGAAAGGGTGATGAGGGGTTCCCACATCCTTCCCGACGAGGTACGGGATATCCCGTACCCGACATGGTGCCCACCGGTGACCGAGCCTCGTTCGGCGTCGGCCCTCGGCGGGGGTCGTGGGGAGCGAGCCGGGGGGCAGGGCGGGGAACCCGCCCCCCGGCTCGGCTCTCAGCAGGCGCCGAGCGCCTGCCACGGGCCGTACTGCTCGGCCCCGGGGACGCTGTTCTGCGTCCACCACTTGGCGGTGTACTTCTGGCCGTTGTACGAGACCTGAGCCCCGCCGTTGTAGACGGTCGAGGCCGACCAGGCAGGGGCCGTGCAGGTCCCACCCGTGGTCCCGCCGGTCGTCCCGCCGGTCGTCCCGCCGGTCGTCCCGCCGGTCGTGCCGCCGGTCGTGCCGCCGGTGCCGCAGGCGGCGACGAGCTCCCAGGGTCCACCGGCCGTGCCGGGCGTCTCGTTCTGGGTCCACCACTTGGCCTTGTAGTTCTTGCCGTTGTAGGAGACCGTCGCCCCGCCCGAGTAGACGCCCGTCGCGGTCCACGCGGCGGCGCACTCCGTCCCGGTCCCACCTGTCGTGCCACCCGTGGTCCCACCGGTCGTGCCGCCGGTCGTCCCACCGGTCGTGCCACCGGTCGTGCCACCGCCGCCCGTCGGGTCACCGGTCACCGGCCCCGCGGGCACCGCACGGAACTTCGTCGCGAGCCCCTTGAGCAGCGAGCCGTCCTGGTTGCCCGTCAGGTCCCACCACATGGCCCCTCCGAGCTTCTTGGCGGCGATGTAGTCGCCCTTGACCGCGACGGACCTGGGGTCGTCGAAGCTCCACCACTGGTTGCCGTCGTGGCGCCACGAGGCGACGGCTACCGGGTCGAAGTAGCCCGTGCCGAGGTTCTTCAGCTTGTCGTAGTCCTCGTTGCCGGCCTCCCACGTGCCGGGTCCGGCGTCGGTCGCGACGCCCCAGGGAGCCGACGACGTCGCGCCCTTCCAGCCTCGCCCGTACATCGCGAGGCCCATGGTGAGCTGCTTGGCGGGGACTCCCGCGTCGAGGTAGGCCTTGACCGCCTTGTCGACGCTGTACCGGCGGTTCGCGGGGCGCGTGTCGGTCGGGTCGTCGTACAGGTTGCCCTGGTGCCCCGTGAGGGTCTTGTTCCAGGCGCCGTGCAGGTCGTAGCCCTGGATGTTCCCGAAGTCGAGGTACTGGTAGTTCTCGGGGTCGTTCCAGCCGCCCGACGCGATGTCGTCGGGGTTCGCGGGCAGGAACGCGCTGAGCTGGTACTTCTTGCCCGTGGTGGCACCGTAGGCGTCGAGCTGGGTGCGGAACTCCTTGAGGAGCGCCTTGAAGTTGGCCTTGTCGTTCGCGACGTCGACGATGTTGCCGACCTCGCCGTTGTTCGAGCCGGGCCACTCCCAGTCGATGTCGAAGCCGTCGAACACCCCTGCCGCCGCGCCGGGTCCGCCCCGACCGTCGACGACGGGCAGGTTGCCCTTGAGGTACAGGTCGATGCAGGACGACACGAGCTTCTTGCGGCTCGCATCGGTCGCGGCGGCCTTCGAGAAGTTCTTGGACCAGGTCCAGCCGCCGATCGACAGCATGGCTCTGATCTGGGGGTTCTTGGCCTTGAGCTGCTTGATCTGGTTGAACGAGCCGGCGAGCGGCTGGTCCCAGGCGTCCGCCACGCCCGCGACCGAGTTGGCGGCCGTGTAGCCCATGCCGTAGTCGGCCCACGCGTCGCCCGCGCCGTCCGACCCGTTGGGGCCGGTGCCCTGCGCCTTGTTGGCCTCGAAGCACGTGAGCGTCTGGTGGTGGATGTTGCCGAACGCGTAGTTGAGGTGCGTCAGGTCGGCGGCGGCGCCGGAGTCCTGGAGCTCCTTCATCTTGAAGTCGCGCCCGTAGACACCCCACTGGGTGAAGTAGGCGACGTTGCGGTAGCCGTTGATCGCGCTGTCGCCGGACTCGGCGGTCGTGGTGGCTGCGGGGAGGGGGGTCGCGGTCGCGGCGACGGTGCCGGCGACCAGGGACGTCGCGAGCATGGCAGCGACGGTCAGTCCCGCGGCCACCTTCCTCGCGCGTCCTCGTGGAGTTCTCAGTCGCATGTGTCTGCCTCACTTGGCTGGGGGCCGTGGGCCCGGTGACCCGGACGTCGTTGCCCAGGAACACCTCGACCCTAGGGAGCGACCGTGCCCTCGTGAATCAGCGTTTCCCACATTGTTCACCTCGCGTACATACACACGGGCGTGTAGGTGTAACCCCCTACGCGCCGACCCTGGGCCTACGGGGTCGACCCAGCGTCGGCACGTCCTCCCGCCTAGCGTCCGACGCGGTGCGCGAGGACTGCGAGCTCGACCCGCGACCGCACGCCGAGCTTGCGGAAGACGCGCCCGAGGTGCACCTCGACGGTGCGCACCGACAGGTAGAGCTGGTCCGCCGCCTCCCGGTTGGATCCCCCCTGGACGACCAGCAGCGCCACGTCCAGCTCGCGTTCGGTGAGCTCGTCGGCCCAGCGGGCGCGCAGCTCGTCGAGCGCGTCGTCGGACACGTCGGACTCGCGTGCGGCGAGGCGCGGCCTCCCCGTGCCCGACGCCGGCGCGACCACGTGCGCGGCGGCGCCCCCGCCGCCGGTGGTCCCGACGGGCGGGTGCTCGGCGCTGGCTGCCGGCGCGTCGAGCACCCCCAGGTGCGCGAGGACGGCCGCGAGCTCCTCCTGCGCCTGCCGGGCCCACGCCCAGGCACCCGACTGCGTGAGGAGCTCGACCGCGGAGAGCAGGTGCTCGTGAGCCGCGGGAAGGTCTCCCCAGCGGGTCAGCGCACGGCCCAGGCAGAGCTCGGTGCGCCCGTGCTCGAACGGCGACGCGATCCCCCGACCTGCGGACGCGACCGCGTCGCGCAGCGCGACGGCGTCCTCCGGACGCGCCAGCGCGATCTCCGCGCGCGCCAGGGTCGCAACACGGTTCGCCGGCGACAGGTCCTTGGCCTCGACACGCCGCCGCGCGAGCGCGCGCTCCGCCGCGTCGGGGCGCCCGGCGAGCACCCAGGCCTCGACGTCGTCCATCCCGGGCAGGTGCAGCATGTGGGCGCAGTCGCGACGGTCCGTCTCGGCGGCCAGCTCCAGGAGCGTGGCGGCCTGCGTGTGGTGGCGGGCGAACGACGCACCGATGGCCCGGTCCACGAGGAGGCCGAGGCGGACCGGCCGCGACGTCGGGCACGAGCAGGTCTCCTCGAGCGCGGTGGCGACCGTCCCGACGCTGCCGTGGACCGCCATGTCGAGGCGGCGGGCGACCGCGACCCCGGTCCCCGCGAACGGCAGGCCGACGGGCAGGCGGAACGCCGCCTCCTCGAGCTCGCGGCGCGCCTTGGTGATGTTCCCCGCCCAGAAGTGCACGAGCACCTGGGCCAGACGCAGGTGCGCCTCGACGTAGGGCGTCACGGCCCCGGACGGGGCGTCGAACCAGCGGCCGCCGTTGCGGACCGGCGCGAGGTTCGCGACAGCGCTCGCGAGCGCCTGCCCGGCGACGTCGAGGGCGTCCTCGTCGGCCAGGGAGATCGCCCGGCTGACCTGGGCGTAGGCCTCGCGCTCCGGGGAGAGGCCCGAGCCGGGCAGGCTCACCTCCTTCCCGCGCTCCCCCACCCCGTAGTTGGCGAGCCACGACCGGACCACCTCGAGTCCGCCCACCCCCTGCGTGCACCGGCGCGCCAGCCGCTTCGCCGCGTCGAACGCCTGCGAGGCGGCGACGCCGTCACCCCGCTCGGCGTGCAGCGTGGCCGCGCTCGTGAGGCCCGTGACGACGTCGCCGATCTCGCAGCCCCCGGCGGCGTCGCGCGGGCGCCCCTCACGGTCCACGCAGCACGTGCACGCGTCGTCGTTGTCCGCGAGCGCCAGGAAGGGGGCGATGACGTCGTCGGGCACCTGGCCCTGGACGTGCGTGAGCGCGACGACGAGCGGGCCCAGGATGCGGGCGGGGCTCACGCCTCCCTCGCAGCGCGCGGCGCGGCGCAGCCAGTCCGCGGCGTCGTGGACGTGGCCCGACTGCAGCGCCGCGGTCCCGGCCAGCACGTACGCCTCCCCGCGCTCGGCCGCGGTCGCCTGGCTCGCGGCCTCGCGCGCCACCTCGTGGGCCCACACCACGTCGCCCCGTTCGAGCAGGCGGCGGGCGAGGGAAACGAGGCCCGGCGCGAGCGTCGGGTCGCCCGCGAGGGTCGCGAGGGCGGTGTGCCAGGTGGCGATGTCCTCCTCGCCGGCGGCGGTGTGCACGGTCGCCAGGCGCAGGTGCGCGGCGGTCCGGTCCGCGAGGCGGGCGTCGCCGTGGACGAGGGAGCGCACCCTCGGGTCGGTGAACGCGAAGCGGCCCGAGACCAGGGAGAGCTGCCCCGCGAGCGGGCCGTCGAGCACCTCCTCGATGCTCAGGCCGGACGCGGCCAGCAGGACGTCGGTCCGTTCGACCACGGCCACCGCGGCCACGAGCAGGGCGCGGAGCTCCTCGGGGGCGAGGTCGTCGAGCCGGTCGCCCAGCAGGGCACGGACCGCGGGGACGGGTGGCAGGGGGTCGGGCAGGATCGCGGTGCCCGCGAGCTGCTCCGCGGACAGCAGCCGCGCCGTCTGGGAGATCGCGGCCGCGTTGCCCGCGAGGTTCTGGGCGAGGCGCGACGCGACGTGGGGCGCGACCGCCAGCCGTTCCTCGACCAGCAGGAGGTGCAGCGCCTCCGCCGGGCCCAGGGGCGTCAGCTCCCGGACCTCGATCGGGTAGGGCAGCGGCCGGTCGAACCCGTCGGGCACCGCGGTCGCGAGGAGCACGAGGGAGGCGCGACGCTGGGCGACCAGGCCCACGATCACGGCGCGGCTGATCTCGTCGACCAGGTGGAGGTCGTCGGCGAGGAGGACGACCGTGCGGTCGGGCACGGCCTCGTCGAGGTACTCGGCGAGCGCGACGGCCCCCACCTCCGGGAGGTAGCCGTACTCCGGGTCGGCGACGTCGAGGGGCCGGACGAGGCGGTTCGGCACGGCGTGCCCCGTCACCTGGGCGACCTGGGTCACGAGCGAGCGCACCGCGGCCCCCGACCGCTGCAGACCGACCGCCTGCGCGACCCGCAGGACGAGGGGCGGGTGCGGTCCTGGCGACTCGTGGAGCGCCTCGTGGACGAGCTCGAGCGTGGTGCTCGCCCCCATGCCGGGCTCGCCGGTCCAGACGAACGCTCCGCGGCCGTCGGCGACCGCTGCGAGCGCGAGGTCGATCTCGGCGCGTCGGGACGAGAGGCGCTCGGGCCGGTGCTCGGTGGACGTGCGGGACGTGCGCACCTGATCCGAGGTCAGGACGTCTTGCTGGCTGGCTGGCATGTCAGACCCTCCCGTCCGGGGCAACGATGGCCGGACGACTCTCAGGAATGTTAACAACCCGACGTAAAGGCGGGCATCCTGTCCTGTTACCCGTAAGTATCTTCGGCGGCGTCGCCGTGGAGGCGGTTTGCCGGGGCCTTCCACCAGGTCTAGGGTGACCTCGTTCCGTGCGTCATCACTGCCGAGAGTTCTCGGCACCTCAGACGAGCACGGAACCAGAAGCAGATGAGAAGGAGGTGAGAGCGATGCCGGACGGCAGCAGTCATAGATCCCCGCACTGCGCGCTCGCTCCCCTCCGCCCTGCCCGCTGACCCTCCGGTCAGCCCGCCACGGCCTCCGGGTCGGTCGCCAGTGCGCTCCATCGCACCGTCCCCCTTCGCCCCGCCCCGACCTCGTGCCCACGCACGCCACGGGACGCCCGGCGACCGGTCGGCACCGTCGAGAGCACGGCGCCGGGAAGGCTCACCATGTCGACGACCACCCACCCCAGTGCAACCCTGCACGCCCCCGCTCGCCAGAGGGCGACACCGACCCGGACGAACCGGGCAGGCGCCGCCGCGCCTCGACGCCCTGACCTCGAGCGCCAGTCGATCACCTTCACGATCGGCCTCTACCTGTTCATCTGCACGGCACTCCTCGGGACGCACCTGCTGGCCTCGGGGCACGCCGCCGCCCCCGCGCCCGCCGCGACGACCTCCTCCTCCGACACGGCGCCGTCGGGCGTGCCGCCCGTTCCCGCAGCCGCACCCCTGACGGTGACGCCGTGACGCGCCTGACGCCCGCGGTCGTCGAGGCGCCTCGCGCCGCCCTGCCCTCCCCCGCGCACCGCCCGACGACGGCGGCCACCCCGGGCGCCCACGACGGCCGGTTCGACCCCCAGGCCCTCCGGGGACGCTGGCTCCAGGTCGCCGCCGAGGACCCGGCCGCCCTCGCCCGCGCCCACGACGCGGGCGTCGACTTCGCGCTCGCGTCGGGGCGGGTCTGGGAGACCGACGAGCACGTGTACCTGCCCGTCGTGGCGACCTACCGGCGCGGCGAGAGCATCGAGCGTGAAACTCTCATGTTCGCGCTGTCGCCCGCGCGTGTCGTGACCCTGCAGCCCACCCGGCACTACCCGATCTTCGACAAGGCGATCGCCCGCATGCGGCGCACACCGCGCCTGATCAGCACGTCGTACGGCGTGATGTACGCGCTGCTGTACGCCCTCAACGAGGCCGCCGAACGCGTCATCCTCCACGCGAGCGACCTGCTCGAGGACATGTCCGACCAGATCGAGGAGGCGACACTCGGCTACGACCGGCGCGGCCGGGAGATCGGTGTGACCGACATGCAGGGGACCATCGCACGCATGAACCGGGCCGAGGAGATCGTCTCCAGCACGCAGGAGTCCCAGCTCTCGCTCGCGCGGGCCGCCCGGCACCTGCGCAGCGAGATCGCGGACTCCGATCCGGTGCTCGCGGGCCTCGTCGAGACCCTCATCGCGGACGTCGACGGCGTCAAGGAGCACGCGAGCTTCGAGCACGACAAGGTCCGCTACCTCCAGCAGGCCATCATGACCTCGCTCGACGTCAAGCAGAACCAGATCGTCAAGGTGTTCACCATCATCACCGCGGTGTTCCTGCCCCCGACGCTCATCACGTCGTTCTACGGCATGAACTTCACGCGCATGCCCGAGCTCGAGTGGGAGCTGGGGTTCCCGTGGGTCGTGCTCGTGACGCTCGTCGCGGCGGTCATCCCGCTCGTCTACATCAAGCGGCGCGGCTGGCTCCGCTGAGCCCCCAGGCCGGTCCGCGCCGGGGTAGGTCGGCCCCCGGACGCACGGACGCCGCCGGGACCACGACAGGCAGGTCGTGGTCCCGACGGCGTCGGGAGTGCGCAGGGCCGGAGCCGCTACCGCATCAGGTCAGGCGCAGGTGCCGACCGTCCGCCACGGGCCCCAGTACTTCTCGGTGCCCGGTGCGTTGGTGTGGACCCACCAGTTGGCCTGGTAGTTGACACCCTGGTACGAGACCACACGGCCGGCCGTGTAGGTGCCCGCCTTGCTCCAGCCGGCGTAGCAGCCGCCCGGGGCGTCCGAGTCGACCGGACCAGCCTTCGACGCACGGTAGACGTCCGCCGCCGTCCCGACCAGCTCGTCCTCGTAGTCGCCCGCGAGGTCCCACCACATCGAGCCGCCGAGGCCCTTCTCCGCGACCCACTTCGCCTTGTACTCGACCGCGCGCGGGGTGTCGACGCTCCACCACTCGTTGCCGTCGTAGCGCCACGAGGAGCCCGTCGCCTCGTCGAAGTACTCGGTGCCCAGGTCACGCAGCTCGAAGTACTGCTTGTTGCCCGCCTCGAACGTGCCCGGTGCGACCCCGGTGGCGGCCTGCCAGGCGCCCGCCGTGCCGCCGTCCTGGACGCCGGTCCAGCCGCGCCCGAAGGCCGGGATGCCCAGCGTGATCTGCTGCGGGTCGACGCCGCGGCTCAGGTACAGGTTGATGCCCTGCTCGACCGAGATGTCACCCGAGTAGGAGGGGTCGTCCTTCAGGTTGGACTGGTGGCCCGCGAGGTTCGGCGACCAGCCGCCGTGCAGGTCGTAGCCCTGGATGTTGCCGTAGTCGAGCGAGTCGAAGATCGCCGGGGCGTCCCAGCCCGCGTTGATGACCGTCGGGTTCACCGGGATGTAGGACGAGAGGAGGTACTCGTCGCCCTGCGACGCGCCGTACTCGTCGAGCTGCTTGCGGAACTCGGCGAGGAGCGCCGTGAAGTTCGCCTTGTCCTTGACCGGGTCGATGATGTTCTCGGGGTGCTGCGACCAGTCAGGGGCGCCGGGCCACTCCCAGTCGATGTCGATCCCGTCGAAGATCCCCGCCGCCGCGCCGGGGCCGCCGCGCCCGTCGATGACCGGCAGGTTGCCCTTGAGGTACAGGTCGATGCAGGACGACACGAGCTTGGTGCGGGACTCCGGCGTCGCCGCAGCCTTCGAGAAGAACTTGGACCAGGTCCAGCCGCCGATCGACACCAGGACCTTGGTGTCGGGGTTCTGCGCCTTGAGCTTGCGGAGCTGGTTGAAGTTGCCCGCGAGCGCCTGGTCCGCGGTGTCCGCGACGCCGTCGATCGAGTCCGCGGCGCTGACCGCGTCCACGAAGTCCGCACCGGCGACGCCGGCGCCGTCGTTCCCGCCCGGCTCGGGCGTACCGACCTTGTCGGAGATGAAGCACGTCAGGTCGGTCGGGTGGATGTTCCCGAACGCGTAGTTGATGTGCGTGATCTGGTCGGCCTGGCCGGTCTCCTGGAAGTCCTTGACCGTGTAGCCGTAGTTCTCCGGTGCCCAGGACATGAAGTAGCCGACGTTGCGGTACCCGTTGATGTCGTTGTCACCGTTGGGGCTGACCACCGCAGGAGCGGCGGCCGGTGCGGCGGTGGCAGTGCCTGCTGCGACCAGGCCGGACCCCACGAGGGCGAGGGTCGTCGCGGTCACCACGGCACCGGCGGCGCGGCGGCCGCGGCGTGGGTGCGAGGGAGTGATGCGGGATGCGTGCAAAGGGAGGCCTCTTCGTCTTCCGTGCTGCTGGCTCCGGTCCGTTCCGGAGCCCCAGATGCTGGGCAGTTCGAACCTAGCCACGGATCCAGCCGAAAGATGTACGGGTTGTCCACATGGTTCGGAGTGCTCACATAAGGGATTTCCCGTAGATGTCCGACGTACCGCTCGAAACGTTACGAGCGGTACCTTCCTGCGAGCCCGCGAACGCTACGCCTCGACGAGGATCGTCACCGGACCGTCGTTCACCAGCTCGACCTGCATGTCCGCACCGAACACGCCCGTCGCGACCTCGACGCCCCGCGCGCGCAGCGCCGCGACCACGTCCGCGACGAGAGGCTCCGCCATGTCGCCCCGTGCCGCACCGTTCCAGGACGGCCGCCTGCCCTTCCTGGTGTCGGCGTAGAGCGTGAACTGGCTGACCACGAGCACCGGTGCCCCCTCGTCGAGCACCGAGCGCTCGTCACGCAGGATCCGCAGCTCGGCGATCTTGCGCGCCACCAGCTCGACCTGCGCGGGGCCGTCGTCGTGCGTCACGCCCACGAGCGCTACCAGGCCCGGCCGGTCGATGCTGCCCACGACCTCGCCGCCCACGCTCACGCTCGCGCGCGTCGCTCTCTGCAGGACGGCCCTCATGCGGTGCGGCCCGGTCCGAGCACGGCCCGCACCTCGCCCACGGGCTCTCCCCCGCCCAGGACCGGGGTACGGCCGACGCGGTCGAGCGCGGCGCCGTCGGCACCTGGGACGGCCTGCGCCCCGAGCGCCGCCAGCGCCGCGACCAGCACCGCGGGACGCGGGCGCGGCGAGCCGTCGAGGACCTTGAACGCGAGCGCCCTCCCGTCCGGGAGCCCCGCACCGTACACGCCGTCCGCGCCGTCCTTGGCGACGAGCCCCGGCACGGCCTGCATGACCTCGGTCGCGTCGCGTCCCGTCCCGCCCACCATCTCCGGGAACGAGGACATCGCCCGCGCCACGAGAGCCTCCGGCGAGCCGGGCGCGACCGACGGCGCGGCGGCCAGGCGGCCGAACGCCCGCGCCAAGCCGACCAAAGTCGTCGAGAACAACGGCGCGCCGCAGCCGTCGACCGTGACCCGGAGGTCCGCCGCGTCGTCGCCCGTGAGGTCGAGCAGCGTCTCGCGGATCGCGACCTGGAGGGGGTGCGTCGGCTCGAGGTACGTCGAGGTGTCCCAACCGGCCGCGACGCACGTCGCGAGCATCGCGGCGTGCTTGCCCGAGCAGTTCTGCGTGATCGACGCCGGGCCGTTGCCCTGCTCCTGCCACGCGAACGCGGCAGGCGGGTAGATCGGCATGTCGGGCGTGCTGCGCAGCGCGGACTCGTCGAGCCCGACGCCCGCGAGGATCTCGCGCACCCCCGCGAGGTGGAAGTCCTCGGCGTTGTGGCTCGCGGCACCGAGCGCCAGGAGGCGGGGCGGCAGGGACAACCCGTGGCGGAGCATCGCGACGGCCTGGAAGGGCTTGACCGACGAGCGGGGCCAGATCACGGTCGACGGGTCGCCCACGACCACGTCCGCCGCCCCCGACGCGTCGAGCGTCACCAGGTGCCCCAGGTGCACGGACTCGACCAGGTCCCCCCGGACGACCTCGGCGAGCGGGCCGGCGGAGTCCAGCACCGAGGTCACCATCCGCCCGGCCGACCGCCGCGGTTCCCGCCCGCGCCACCCGAGCCGCCCGACCCGCGGCCGTACGGCTTGAGGCGCGGGCGCACGTCGACCAGGTAGATCACGGCCGGCGCGACCGCGAAGATGTTGAGGAAGCCGACGCTCGCCCCCATGGGCGGCAGGGCGATGAAGCCCAGCGCGGCACACACCCCGAGGATGAGCAGCCAGATCGTCTTGGTCAGCTTCCCCTCGGCCGTGTAGGCGTTCTTGGGTCGGCTCGCGGCGTCCAGGAGCGCGACGAGCTGCGCGACGAACACCGCGAGGAAGAGGACGAGGTAGACGAGGGTCTGGGCTGCTCCGAACACGACACGAGCCTACGGCAGGACGCGCAACGACTCCGCGCGTGCCGCGCTCGCGACCCGCTCGTCCCACACCGCGAAGATCGCGTCCTCGTGCTGCAGCACCAGGGCCGACGCGAGGTGCACGGCGTCCGCGCCCCGCAGCGAGTGACCGTTGCCCCCGGCGAGGGCGCTCGCCCTGTCCAGCACCTCGGGCGAGACCTCGACCAGGTGCAGCGCCGGCCACAACCGCTCCCAGGTGGCGAGCGCCTGGACCCGCTCCGCGGCGTCGAGGACCCCTGCCCGCTCGCCCGCCGCCAGGGCGGCACGGACCTCGGTGTCCGACAGGCGGCTCGTGCTGACCACGTCCGCCCGGTTCCACAGGGCGCTCGCCAGCTCCGAGCCGGGCTCGGCGACGCACAGCTTCACGAGCGCGCTCGCGTCGAAGTAGACCAGTGCCACGGGGTGCGCCGGCTCAGCGTCGGATGCGGCGCACGAGGCCGGACATCGCCGACTGCTTGGCGACCGGGCGCGCGGGCGGGGTGTGCACGGGCCGTTCCTCGGAGGCCGGCGTCAGCAGGCCGTCCCGCGTCAGCGACGCGATCAGGTCGGCGCTCCCGACGGCGCTCAGCCGGGCGACCGGGATGCCGCGCTCGGTGATCACCACGTCCTCCCCGTCACGCGCCCGCTCGATCCACGACTTCAGCTCGGCCCGCAGGGCGCTGACGGAAACCTCCATCCCCTGAAGGTACCGGCACCCGCCCGGAATGCGTAGACCTCCACGCGTGCCAGTCCTGCGGATCTGCTGGGAGCGCGCTCGGAGCCCGACGTCGCCCCCGAGCCGCCCGCCCGGCACCCGCCCGGCACCCGCCCGGCACCCGCCCGGCGAGCCCCCCTGGGCGCGAGGGACCGGCTCAGAGCTCGTGCAGGGCCGCCCGCGCGTCCTGCGGGGACATCCCGGCGGCCTCGAGCATGTCGACGATCGGCGACCGCAGCAGCATCACGAGCGACTGGACCTGCCAGTCGCCGGCCCCCACGGTCCGCGGGTCGGCCGCCGCGGCGGTGCCCGCCAGGATCTCGCGGGCCGTCACCGGGTCGCGGCCCGCCCCGATCGCCTCCGCCAGCACCCGCGTCCCGGCGGCGAACCTGTCGACGATCGCCGCGACGGGCAGGAGGTCGTGGTCGACCCCGGCGACGGGGCGCGCACGCCGGGCGAGGACGCGGACGCTGCGCATGGCCCGGTCGACCAGGAGGGCCTGGCGCTCGATGACCCCCAGCTCTGCACGGTGCTTGCGCCCCACGGGGCTCACCCGGGACAGCTCCTGGGCGCTCGTCGCGGTCGCCTGCCACTCCTCGAGCGCGGGCTCGGACGCCCGCCCGCGCACGAGCGCCGCGTCGAGGTCGTCGACGTCGCCCGAGCGGAAGCCCCGGGCGAGGAGCTCGAGCGTCTCGGCGAGCTCGGTCGTCCCCTCGTCCCCCAGGGCACGGGGCCGACGGCGCGGGTCGCCCGGCGTGAGCGTCGCGACGA
Source organism: Oerskovia sp. 140933 (assembly GCF_059651515.1). Lineage (NCBI taxonomy): Bacteria > Bacillati > Actinomycetota > Actinomycetes > Micrococcales > Cellulomonadaceae > Oerskovia > Oerskovia sp. 140933. The sequence goes on along the minus strand of NZ_JAMXIO010000003.1, from coordinate 31,206 downwards.
GCAGCGCGATCGCACCACCCACGAGGGCGTCGACCAGGCGGCCCCCCGGGCCGCCCGTCTGGGTCGCGGGAAGTCCCACGATCACGATGGCCTGCACCCCGGCCTGGGTCGCGAGCAGCGCCCCCCGGTCGATGAAGCGGGCCACCAGGGCCGACGTCGCGAGGACGACGGCGACCTGCCACCACCCGGAGCCGATGAAGTGGACGATCAGGTCGCCCAGCCCCACGCCGACCGCGACGCCGATCGCGAGCTCGCCGACCTTGCGCACCTGCCGGTCGAGGCTGAACCCGAGGCAGATCCACACCGAGACCGGCGCGAAGAACGGGTACGGGTGCCCGAACAGGTAGTGCGCGATCCCGTACGCGACGCCCGACGCGAGCGAGGCCTGGATGACGGGCCAGAACGCCGCCCGCACCCGGGACCTCCCCTGCCGCAGCCTGGCCCGGAGCAGCAGCCGACGGAACGCCTTGCGGGCCGACTCGACCGCCCCCGGTTCCGGGGTCGCCGTGCCCCCGGCGGACTCCCGCGCCTGCGTCATGTGCTCCTGCTCACCGCGTCCCGTCGTGCCGGACACCCGGCACGACACATCAGATCATGCTCTAGATCATGCTCTGGGGCGCACCCGCGCCCCGGGGCGTGATCCCGCGTGCGACCGGGCCGCGCGGCGCGGGCCGGTCGACCGACACCCCCTCGCCGGGGACCACGACCTCCTGAGCCGCGGCCACGGCTCCCCCGTCGCAGTCGACCACGAGCTCGACGTCCTCGGGGGCGCTGCGCTTGAGGACGGCGAGCGCGATCGGGCCCAGCTCGTGGTGTCGCGCGACCGACGTGACGACGCCCACGGGCCGACCGGCGGGAGCGACCCCGTCCGGGCCGGGGGCTCCGCCCGGGAGCCGCACCTCGGCCCCCGCGACGGGGAGCAGGTGCCCCGACCCGTCGAGGTGGAGCATCACGAGGCGACGGGGCGGGCGGCCCATGTTGTGCACGCGCGCGATGGTCTCCTGGCCGCGGTAGCAGCCCTTGTGCAGGTGGACCGCGGTCCGGAGCCAGTCGAGCTCGTGCGGGATGGAGCGGTGGTCCACCTCGGTCGCGAGGCGCGGGCGCCAGGCCTCGACGCGCAGGGCCTCGCTGGCCCAGGTCCCGGCGAGCCGCCACCCGGCGGCCTCGCGGGACGCGACGGCGTCGGGAAGCTCTGCCCGCGGCACCAGGACCAGACGCCACGGCCGGTGGGCACCGGGGTGCTCGTCGTCCGCGGGGCCGTAGCGCGTGCCGCCGGGTGCGGTGCGCGGCCACGGGTCGCGCCAGGTGACGGGCTCGCCCTCGGTGCCCTCGGCGTCGCGGGGTTCCCCCAGGACCGCGATCTCGTCGGTCATGTCGGTGATCTCGACGCGCAGCGCGAACTTCATGCGGTCGAGCCACGCCGCGAGCGTCGGGGCGTGCGAGCCCTCGGTCACGAGCCACGTGGACTCGCCGTCGTCCACGACGCCGGCCGCGTGCTCGACGTGCCCCTGAGGGCTCAGGACGAGCAGCTCGGTCGAGGTGCGCGGCGCGAGGCCCAGGAGGCTCTGGGACGTGATGGAGTTGAGCCACGTGAGACGGTCGGGGCCGGTGACCCGCACGACGCCGTGGTGCGAGAGGTCCACGACCGCGCCACCCGACTCGAGCGCGCGCTGCTCGCCCGTCGGGTCCCCGTAGTGCCAGGCGACCCCCGCGTCGGGTCCCGAGCCCGCGACCGCGCCGGGGCGCGACAGCAGAGGGCTCGTGCGAGCAGCGGACGGGGCCCCGTCCTGGGTGGCGTTCTCAGGTCCAGCGGTCACGGTGCAACAACCTCCTCGGCGCCGGTGGGCGCACGTCCGTCCGGCCGCGCGACGGCGGCGGCCGGGACTCGCACGTCGGAGGACCTAGAGACGGTCCAGCTTCGCCGACGCATACGACTGCAACGGTTGACCGAAGGCCGCCAATTCCCAGACCCACAGGAGCTGGCCCTGGACGTTGCCGTAGAGCCGGTTCGACGCCGTCACCTCGGCCGAGGTGGACGTGCGCACCATGGCGTCGCTGGACAGGTCCACCCGGCCGTTGCCGACCACGCCCAGGTAGAGGGTCATGCGGCCCGACGGGTCCGCGATCATGACCTCGATCGCGGACTTGTCCTCCGGCAGCCCCTCGGGGCGCTCGGGCGAGACACGCCAGTAGCCCGTCTCGGTGGACCAGATGCGGCCCGGCGCGAGGTGGCCCTCGCTGCTCGGCTCGGTCTGGTCGCTCGACGGGTGAGCGGACGGCTCGGCGGCGTCGTCGGTGGTCCAGGCCTCCGGCACGGTCTCCGGGACCTCGGCCTCGAGGACGCGGATCGTCGACTCGTAGCGCAGGTACGGGCCGCCGTCGTGGTCGAACACGACGTCCTGGACGAACGCGGTCTCGGGGATCCCCGGGTAGGCGATGACTCCCTCGCCGCGCCAGGAGCCCACGAGCCACGCGAGCGGGTAGGCCTCGGGGGCGAGCCCCTCGGGGAACGCGAAAGCCATCAGGTGGTACCTCCGACGGTCCCAGCGGACCGGTGACGACGACAAGGGCGGGACCGGGCCGGCCCCTCCGGGCGCGAGCGCCCGGCGTGACGCTCAGGTCAGCGCTGACCCTTGTACAGCTTGTAGACGACGAACCCGGCGAACCACGTGATGGTCACGGTCGCGGCGATCAGCAGTCCCAGGAAGATGAGCTCGAGTGCATGCGTGGACATGTCGCCGATCCTACCGTCCGGCCTCTAGGCTCGCGCACGTGACCACCCAGCCCGTCCCGCCGCAGTCCACGGCCGTCCCGGCCCCCGCCTCCCGCTCGCTGGTCGTGAAGTCGACCGCGGGCCTCGAACGCCCCGAGGCGACCAACCAGGCCTTCACGGTCGCGGCTGCCGCCGTCGCGGCCGGGGTCGAGGTGAGCGTGTGGCTCACGGGCGAGTCGGCGTGGTTCGGCCTGCCGGGGCGCGCGGGCGAGCTCGAGCTCGAGCACGCGACGGCCCTGCCGGACCTGCTCGACGTGGTCCTCGCGGCCGGGACGGTCACGGTCTGCACGCAGTGCGCGGTGCGGCGCGGCATCACCGAGGCCGACCTGCTGCCGGGGGTGCGCATCGCGGGCGCCTCGGTGTTCGTCGAGGAGGCGCTGCGCCCGGGCGCGCAGGCCCTCGTCTACTGACGCGCGGGTCCGACGACGTGCGCAGGCTGCCCGACGGCGGAGCACCGGTCGTGCGAGCGGCTCACGTTGCGCGGGCCGGAGACCCGGGGCCGCCGGGCGCTCGGTCCTCGACGGGCGCTCAGTCCTCGACCCGCAGGCCGAGCCCGGCCGCGAAGAGGGGCGCGAGCTCGACGACCTGAGCCGTGCTCAGCGTCGCCCCCGCGAGCCCGCCGAGGTTCGTGACCCGCCGCAGCGCCGCCCCCCGCAGGTCCGTGTGGGCGAGGCGAGCGCTCGCCAGCACCAGGTGGTCGACCGACGTCTCGTCGAACGCGACACGCGTGGCCTGCGCGTTCGTCAGGTCGAGCTCCTCGATGCTGCACCGCGTGAACCGCACGTCACGGATGGTCGCACCGCGGAGGTTCACGTAGCCGAGCTTGCAGTCGACCAGCTCGACCGACCGCCACCCCGCCTCGTAGAGCTCGGCGGAACCGATCCGCGACCCGGCCACGACCACGTCGTGCCACACCGAGCGCGGGGCGCTCAGGACGGGAGCGTCGACCCGCTCGAGCCGCGACTCGCTGAACGTCGCCGCCCGCAGGTCGGCCTGGTGCAACGAGATCCCGACGAGGTCGCAGCGCTCGAACGTCACGTCCGACAGGTCGACGTGCGAGAGGTCCCCGCCCTCGAACCGCTCGTCGTGGCGCCGGTCCTCCGCGCCGACCTCCGTGGCGCCGCCCGGCGACCGGACCCCGGCGCGCAGCCTCTTGATCCTCGGCGGGACGGTGGACGAGGACTCGGTCTGAGCAGGCACCGCACGACCCTACGCCCGCGGGAGCGCCTCACCGGGCAGGCGCGAACCGCCGGATCAGCAGGTACATCTCGCAGCCCAGGCACAGCCCGAACGCCGCGTTGAGCACTGCCGCGACGAGCGCCAGCCCCGCGGCGACCGGCACGGCCACGAGCGACACCGTGAACCCCAGGACCACACCCACCCCGGTGATGACGAACCCGACCCCTTGCGCGAAGCGAGGCGGCCGCGGGTCCTCACGCTCCGCCGTCGGGCCGAGCCTGCGCTGGACGAGGGTCTTGAAGACCCAGCCCTGCCAGGTGCCCTGGGCGCCGCGGAGCGCCCCCAGCAGGAAGCTCAGCGCGATGAACGTCAGCACCCACAACCCGGCCTGGGACGCCCCGAGGAGGAGCGTCACGGCGAGCAGCAGGGCCGTGATCCCGGCGCCGACCCGGGGCCCGCGCGGGTCGATGCCCCGGGCCGTGCTCGTGGGGTGCGGATCGTGCGACATGGCGGCTCCTCGGTCGGCCCGCCCGGGAGGGCGAGCGGTTTCAGGCGACGGACCCGGCAGGGACGTCGAGCGCCTCGACCGCCTGGGCCCGGCTCACGCTGCCGCTCATCCGAGCGACCTCGCGACCGGACGGGTCCAGGACGAGGACCGTCGGAGTGCGCAGTATGCCGAAGGTTCGCACGAGATCGTGGTGCTCGTCGACGTCCATCTCGCGATGCGTCACGTCGGCGCGGGCAGCGACGACGTCGTCGAGCACGCGCGCCGTGTGCCGGCAGGGCGAGCAGAACTCGCTCGAGAACTGCACGAACGTCCGGTGCTCACCCAGCACGATCCCCCGCGCGGTCCAGTCGACCGCAGCCTCCTCGGTGACCGGGCGGCCTGCCCGGACCACGCCCTGCCGGCGCTGCCACCAGACCCCGAGCACCACGCTCGCGGCGAGCAGCACGACCAGGACCACGATGCGCCAGACCATTGCCTCGACCTCTCCTCCGTACGGCTCCGCGGCGGGAACCGCCCCACGGCGGGTGCGGGCGGCTCAGCCCACGACCACGCGCCCCACCACGAAGACCAGGATCCCCCCGACCGTCACGGGCAGCACTATCGCAGCAAGCGCCGCCTGCCTGCGCTCGAGGGCCGGCAGCTGGTCGAACAGCGCGCGCAGTCCCGCGACCAGCATCCCCGAGACCACCCCCGTCCAGAGCCCGTTGCCGATCTCGACGTCGGGCAGCAGGACGCCGAGCCCGCCGCCTGCCGCCGCCGCGGCGACGACCGTCAGGATCGAGCTCCACCAGCCGGCGAGCGGGAGCGCCGAGACCGCCGAGGCGACCGCGAGCGCCGCGGCGCACGTCACGACGAGGGCCACCCCGGCGTCGGAGCGGTCGGCCGCGATCCAGCCCGCGGCCGACACCGCCACGACGAGCCCGCTCACGGTGCCCAGCAGGGACTCGACGAGCCGGGGACGCCCGTCGCGCCGCAGCATCTCGGCGACGAACGCCAGCACGATGCCCATCGCGAGGACGAGCGGCAGGTTGCGCAGCGAGGGCTCCCCCTCGGTCGCGGCGACGGCCCCGACCGCCCCGACCCCGGTCAGGCCGATCACCAGCCCGGACCCGCCCGGTGCGGGCTGCCCCAGGAGCGCGGGCCAGCCGACCGCGATCAGGATGGCGAGCGCGGCGGCCGCGATCGTGAGGGGGAGATGTCCGAAGAATGCGGCGGCGGCGACGGCGACGGCCACCACGGACGTGGCGACGGCACGCGAGGAGAGGCCCACTAGGCACACTCCCCCGACGGCGCGAGCTGCGGGAGGACGAGGACGAGACCGGGTCCGGGAAGGCTGAGCACGAACACGAGTCTCCCAGATGACACGGCACGCCCAACACGAAACAAGGTTGTAACAGCGCAAAGGCCCTGGTCACCCCGTTGACCCCTGTTCAACGCGCTACGGTAATGATTCCGGCCTCCTCGGGGGTCACTGGGAGGAGGTGCGTCGGTGGCAGAGCTGTTGATCCTGACACCGGCGACAGGTGGGTCCGTCGACATCCTGCCTGCGCTGGGACTGCTGTCGCACCGCTTGCGGGTGCTGCCCATGGAACCGTCGGCGCTCGTCGACGCGCCCGACTCGGACGTCGTCCTGCTCGACGCCCGGCGCGACCTCGCTGCCGCGCGCACGACCTGTCGCCTGCTCCATGCCACCGGGCTGACCGTGCCCCTGGTGCTCGTGCTGACCGAGGGCGGCCTGACGGTCGTCACCGCCGAGTGGGGGGCTGCGGACCTGCTGCTCGAGCACGCCGGCCCGGCCGAGGTCGAGGCCCGGCTGCGGCTCGTGATCGAGCGGTCGGCGCACGGCCGGGCGGAGGAGGCCCCGCAGGAGATCTCCGCGGGCGAGCTCGCGATCGACGCGGGCGGCTACACGGCCCGGCTGCGCGGGCGTCCTCTGGACCTGACGTACAAGGAGTTCGAGCTCCTCAAGTACCTGGTGCAGCACCCCGGGCGGGTCTTCACGCGCGCCCAGCTCCTGCAGGAGGTCTGGGGCTACGACTACTACGGGGGCACGCGTACGGTCGACGTCCACGTGCGGCGCCTGCGCGCCAAGCTGGGGCCCGAGCACGAGCAGCTCATCGGCACCGTGCGCAACGTCGGCTACCGGTTCGACCCGCCCAAGGACCGCCGGTCCGCGGCCCCTGCCGAGGTCGACGCTCCCGGGGGTGACGGGGCCGACCGCGCCCAGGGCACGGAGGCGACCGCGCCCACCGACTCGAGCGAGCAGGTAGGTTCGTCCGGGTGACGACCGACTCGAGCGATTTCTCCGCAGCCCTCGTCGACGGCCCCTGGCGGCACGAGTTCGTGCCGGCCAACGGCGCCCGCTTCCACCTCGCGCTGGCCGGACCCGACCCGCGGGGCGGCGGCTCGCACGCCCCGCTCGTGCTCCTACTGCACTCGTTCCCCCAGTTCTGGTGGGCGTGGCGGCACCAGCTCGAGGCCCTGGCCGACGCGGGCTACCGCGTCGCGGCCATGGACCTGCGCGGCACGGGGGCCTCCGACAAGCCGCCCATCGGCTACGACGCCCCGACGCGCACGCGCGACATCGCGGGCGTGGTCCGTTCGCTCGGTGCGGACCGCGCCGTCGTCGTGGGGCACGGGACCGGCGGTGGGCTCGCGTGGGCCATGGCCGCGCTGCAGCCCGCGGTGACCGCGGGGGTCGCGGCGTTCGCCGCGCCGCACCCGGCGCACGTGCACGCGTCGGGTCGCCGGCTGCTCACGCCGGTCGCGCAGCGGCACCTCGCGTTCGCCCAGCTCCCGACGCTCCCCGAGCGCGCCCTGACGCGGGACGACCTCGTCGGGCGTGTCCTCGCGGACGGGGCCGCGACACCGTTCGCGCCCGACGTCGTGGACACCTACCGGGCCGTGATGCGCATCCCGTTCGCTGCGCACTCCGCGATGGAGGCCATCCGCTGGTCCGTGCGCTCCACGCCCCGGCCCGACGGGCGCCGCTTCCGCAGCGCGCTGCGCCGGCCGATCAGCGTCCCGACGCTCCAGGTCCACGGCGGGGACGACGGGTTCCTGCGTCGCGACCTCACCGACGCGGACGCGGCAGCCGTCTCGCGCTCGTTGCGCTTCGAGGTCCTCGACGGGGTGGGGCACTTCCTCCCGGAGGAGGCGCCCGACGACGTCACGCGGCTCCTGCTGGAGTGGTTGCCGACCACGAAGGGCTGAGTCGGGCGCCCTCGGTGGCCGCGGGCCGCGCGATCCCGCGGCCGGTCAGTCGGTCTTGACCAGGGTGGCCGCGACGGCCGGGTCCGTCTCCCCGATCCCGAACGACGGGCACAGGTGGGACACGGTGCACGCGCCGCACGCGGGCTTGCGCGCGAAGCAGACCCGGCGCCCGTGGAAGATCAGGCGGTGCGAGAGCATGGTCCACTCGCGCTTCTCGATGAGCTCGCCCACCTCCGTCTCGACCTTGACCGGGTCCTCCTCCGTGGTCCAGCCGAGCCGGCGCACGAGGCGTCCGAAGTGGGTGTCGACCGTCAGGCCGGGGACGCCGAAGGCGTCTCCCAGGACCACGTTCGCGGTCTTGCGGCCGACCCCGGGCAGCGTCACGAGGTCGTCGAGCCTGCGCGGGACCTGACCGTCGTAGCGCTCGACGAGCGCCTGGCCGATCCCGATCAGGGCCTGGGCCTTGGCCCGGAAGAACCCCGTGGGACGCAGGATGTCCTCGAGGTCCTCGCGGTCCGCCGCCGCGTACGCCGCGGCGTCCGGGTAGCGCGAGAACAGCTCCGGGGTGGTCATGTTGACGCGCTTGTCCGTGGTCTGGGCGGACAGGACGGTCGCGACCAGCAGCTCGAGCGGCGTGGTGAAGTCCAGCTCGCACCGGGCGTCCGGGTAGGTCTGGGCCAGCTCGCGGTTGGTGCGGCGTGCGCGGCGCACCAGGGCGAGCCGTGACTCGGCGTGCAGCAGTGGTGCAGGACTCGAGGTACCGCCCGAAGTGGTCACGTTGGGCAGCCTACTCGGCCCCACCCACACACCTCTCCCACGGAATTCTTGCAGGCCGCCCAGGACAGGTGGCGACCCGAGTTGCGCGCATGAGGCAGACTTGTGGGAGGAATCACGAGTACCGGTTCGCTCGAACCTCCGCCGATGCAGACGGGCACATGCCGGGAAAGTCCGCTCAACCTCGAAGGACATCGCGTGGACGACGACGTAGTGCTCTCGGCCCCCCTCTTCGCCACCATGGACCGCGAAGAGACCCGGACGCTGTTCGACTCGATGCAGCAGATCGAGCTCACCCGTGGAGACGTGCTCTTCCGCGAGGGCGAGCCCGGTGACCGGCTGTACGTGATCGCGCAGGGCAAGATCAAGCTCGGCCGACGCTCGAACGACGGCCGGGAGAACCTCCTGTCCATCCTCGGGCCCGGCGAGATGTTCGGTGAGCTCTCGCTCTTCGACCCGGGCCCCCGCACGGCCACGGCCAGCTCGGTGTCCGACGCGCTCCTCTACGAGCTGCGCCACGAGCAGCTCATCGAGTGGATCGAGAAGCACCCCAGCGTCGCGAAGCACCTGCTCAACGCTCTCGCCCGCCGGCTGCGCCGCACCAACGAGACGCTCGCGGACCTCGTGTTCTCCGACGTCCCGGGCCGTGTGGCCAAGGCGCTCCTCGACCTGTCGACCCGCTTCGGCGAGGAGACCGAGGAAGGCGTGCGCGTCGCCCACGACCTCACGCAGGAAGAGCTCGCCCAGCTCGTCGGCGCCTCGCGCGAGACGGTCAACAAGGCCCTTGCCGACTTCGCCACCCGCGGGTGGGTGCGGCGCGAGGGCCGCGCGGTCGTGCTCCTCGACGTCGACCGGCTCGAGCGCCGCGCGCGCTGAGCTCCGGCCCACGGACCGCCGAGAGGCCGGTCGCCCGACCTCCGGGTCGAGCGACCGGCCTCTCGCCGTCACGGCGTGCGGCCCGGACGGTGCGGGCGGCCGCTCAGCCTTCCGCGTCGTCCGCGAGCTCGACGACGAGCTCGACCTCGACCGGTGAGTCGAGCGGGAGGACCGCGACCCCGACCGCGCTGCGCGCGTGGACGCCCGCCTCGCCGAAGATCTCACCGAGGACCGTGCTGGCGCCGTTGATCACCGCGGGCTGCCCGGTGAACGACGGGTCGCTCGCCACGAACCCGACGACCTTGACGACCCGCACGACCTGGTCGAGGTCTCCCACGACGGCCCTGACCGCGGCGAGCGCGTTGAGCACGCTCGTCCGGGCGTACCCGGCCGCCGCGTCGGGGGTGACCAGGCCTTCCCCGTCACCGACCTTGCCGGTCGCCGGGAGCGAGCCGGCCACGAACGGGAGCTGGCCCGAGGTGTACACGTACCGCCCCGTGCGGACCGCCGGGACGTACGCCGCGACGGGTGCTGCGACGTCGGGCAGCGTGATGCCCAGCTCGGCGAGCCGGGCGTCGACGACGCCGGCCACTACTTCTCGCCGGTCGGTCGCTTGAGGTAGGCCACGAGGCCGTTGCCGTCCGGGCCCGTGACGACCTGGACGAGCTCCCAGCCGTCCGAGCCCCACTGGTCGAGGACTGCCTTGGTGTTGTGGATGATGAGGGGGATGGTCGCGTACTCCCAGGTGGTTGCCATGCGCCCGAGCGTAGTCGCGATCGGGCGCGCGTTCACGGGCTGACCGGTCCCTCGCGGCACGCCCCGGGCCGACGCCGCTCCCAGACGCCGCCCAGCCCGCTCCCAGGGCTCCCGGGCTCCTCGACCTGGCCCGCAGATGCTCACACAACCCGCACACCGACCGGGGCCACGATTCCCGGAAGGGCGTCGGCGGCCTCCCGTAGGCTTGCGCCATGGCTTCCCCTGCGCGTCCCCGTCGACAAGTCAACGCCTATCAGCTCATCGCCCTGCTGCTGGCGTTCGTCCTCGTCTCCGGAGTCGGCGGCGTGCTCGGCGCGGGCCTGCTGATCCCCGTCGCCGCGGGCGCCAGCCAGCTCACGGACAGCAGCGTCCAGATCTTCGACGAGCTGCCCGACGAGCTCGAGCCCGGCCCCCTGTCGGAGCAGTCCCGGGTCTACGCCAAGGACGCCGTCACACAGCTCGCGACCTTCTACGTCGAGAACCGCATCGTGGTCCCCCTCGACCAGGTCTCGGAGCACATGAAGAACGCGGTCGTCGCGATCGAGGACCGCCGCTTCTACGAGCACGGCGGGATCGACACCATGGGCACGCTCCGGGCCGCGCTCAACAACGCCTCCGGCGGTGCCAAGCAGGGTGGTTCCAGCCTCACCCAGCAGTACGTCAAGAACGTCCTGATCGAGAAGGCCGTGCGCGAGGGCGACCCCATCGCCGCCGACGCCGTCAAGGACGACACGATCGAGCGCAAGGCCCGCGAGGCCAAGCTCGCGATCTCGCTCGAGAAGCGCATGACCAAGGACGAGATCCTCCAGGGCTACCTCAACATCGCGCAGTTCGGCATCAAGGTCTACGGCGTGGAGACCGCCGCACGGCACTACTTCGGCAAGAGCGCGTCCGAGCTCGAGATCGTCGAGGCCGCGACCATCGCGGGCGTGACCAACGCGCCGAGCAAGTACGACCCCGTGGCCAACCCGGAGAAGGCCGAGAAGCGCCGCAACCAGGTGCTGGGCGACATGCTCGAGCAGGGGTACATCACGCAGGCGGACCATGACGCGGCCGTGGCGACCTCCGTCACCGACACGCTCAACGTCGTGCCCGTGCGGGTCGGCTGCCAGGCCGCCCAGGGCGCAGCCTTCTTCTGCGACTACGTGACCAAGGTCATCCTCTCCAACCCGATCTTCGGGGAGACCGAGGACGAGCGCGAGGCGATGCTGTACCGCGGCGGCCTCGACATCACCACGACGCTCGACCCCGCGATGCAGGCCGCCGCTGAGGCGAGCGCGCTCGCCGCGGTGCCGACCGACGACTCGTCCGGCGTCGAGGACGCGATCGTCTCGATCGAGCCCGGCACCGGGAACATCCTCGCGATGGCCCAGAACCGTCCCTACGACGCCGCGTTCGAGCCCGAGCCGGGGACGACGGCGCAGAACTACAGCGCCGACCAGGCGCACGGCTCGTCCAGGGGCTTCTCCCCCGGCTCGACCTGGAAGCCGTTCCTGCTCGCGGAGTGGCTGCGGTCCGGCCACACGCTCAACGAGACCGTGAGCGCGAACAAGCGTGGCTGGCACAACAAGGACTTCGACTGGTGCGGCGGAACGGTCCGCAACGAGCCCAAGCCGTGGAGCCCCAGCAACTCGGACGGCCGGACCGACCAGGGCAACGTCTCGGTCCTGCGGGCGACGTACAACTCGCTCAACACCGCCTACGTGGCCATGGAGTCCGAGCTGCGCCTGTGCGACATCAAGTCGACGGCCGAGTCCATCGGGTTCAAGCCGGCGGTCACCGCCGACCAGGCCAACGGCGTCCAGATGCGGCCCTCGATGGTCATCGGGACCCAGGAGACCTCTCCGCTGCAGATGGCCGCGGCGTACGCGACGTTCGCGAGCGGCGGCACGTACTGCGACCCCGTCGCGATCACCCGGATCGTGGACGCGAACGGCAAGGAGCTCGAGGTCCCCTCGGCGAACTGCAACCCGAACGCCCTGGACCCCGCGGTGGCCAACACCGTGACCTACGCGCTCCAGCAGGTCATGACCAAGGGATCGGGCGTGAGCTCGCAGCTCGACGGCCGCCCCAGCGCCGGGAAGACCGGCACGGCCCAGCTCAACACCCACACGTGGTTCGTGGGTTACACCCCCCAGGTGTCGACGGCCGTCTGGATCGGCAACGCCGAGAAGGCCGTCGAGATGCGCAACAGCGGTAACGGGCGCTTCGTCATCAACGGCGTCGGCAAGAACTGGTGGTTCGGCTCGGACCTCGCCGCCCCCACGTGGCGCGACTACATGAACACCGTCCTCGCGGGCACCCCCGCCCAGGCATTCCCCGAGCCCGACCCCAAGATGCTCGGGCCGGTCCAGGCGCCGACCCCGACCAAGCCGCCGAGCGACAGCGAGAACGGCGGCGGCAACAACGGCGGCGGCAACAACGGCGGCGGTGGCAACGACAACGGCGGCGGCAACAACGGCAACGGCAACGGCGGCGGTGGAAACAACGGCGGCGGGAACGGCGGCGGCGAGACCGCGCCCGACGGGGAGCAGGACTGACCAGGGCCCGCGTGCACCCCGCACTGGTCGGCGCCGGCGCTCTCGCCGCGGCCGGTGCGGGCGCGCTCGCCTACGCCCACCTGGAGACCAAGCTCTTCACGCTGCGTGAGGTCACGGTCCCCGTGCTCCCCCCGGGGCACGCCGACGTGCGCGTCCTGCACTTCTCGGACCTGCACCTGACCCCCACGCAGGAGCGCAAGATCGAGTGGATCCGGTCCCTCGCCGCGCTGCGCCCCGACTTCGTGGTCGACACGGGCGACAACTTGGCGCACGTGGACTCCCTGGAGCCGCTCCTGTACGCGCTGGAGCCGCTCCTGAGCACCGCACCGGGCGCGTTCGTCATGGGGTCGAACGACTACTTCGCACCCTCACCCAAGAACCCGGCCCGCTATCTGCTGCCCGACGCCCGGATCTTCCACAAGATCGACCCGCCGCGCCTGCCGGCCGACAAGCTGGCCGCCGCCTTCAGCGGGGCCGGCTGGATCGACCTCACCAACCGCCGGGACACGGTCGAGGTCGCGGGGCTGTCGATCGACCTCGTGGGCGTCGACGACCCGCACCTCGACCGGGACGTCTTCCCTGCCGCGCCCGTGCGCGCGGCGAGCGGTGCCGAGAGGGACGCGACGCCGTCGGGCCTGCGGATGGGCGTGGTGCACGCGCCCTACGTGCGCGTCCTCGACCAGATGCACGCCGACGGCGCCGACGTCATCCTCGCCGGTCACACGCACGGCGGGCAGCTCTGCGTCCCGTTCTACGGCGCGCTCGTGACCAACTGCGACCTGGACCGCGGGCGGGCCAAGGGCCTGCACGGCTGGCCCGGCACACGGCCCGACGCCCCCGGCGGCGAGGGGTCGACGTGGCTCAACGTGTCGGCCGGGGCAGGCACGTCGCCCTACGCGCCGTTCCGGTTCGCGTGCCGTCCGGAGGCCACCGTCGTGACGCTCACGGCACCCTGAGCACGCGCTGAGGAGCCGGTTTCGTCGCAGGGGCAAACGTCGGCTATTCTAGGCAGGCTCCAGCGCGCAGGTTTGGCGGGACCTTTCGAGGACTCTCCACGGACCAGGCGCAACAGGGGCAATCGGGGTGTGGCGCAGCTTGGTAGCGCGCGTCGTTCGGGACGACGAGGTCGCAGGTTCGAATCCTGTCACCCCGACCAGCACGAAGGCCCGGAGTCCACTGGACTCCGGGCCTTCGTCGTCCCCGCCCCACGAGGTGACGTCCCGCGATCCCCGCGGTGACCGCCCTGTGCAGGCCCCACCTTCCGGTGTCACGATGAGGGTCCATCACCCCCAGCGTCGGAGGTCGACATGGCCCAGGAGCCGATCGTCATCGTCGGAGGTGGCCTCGCCGCCGCGAAGGCCACCGAGGCCCTGCGGGCCGAGGGGTACGACGGCGACCTCGTGGTCGTCTCGAGCGAGCCCCACCGGCCCTACGAGCGCCCACCCCTGTCCAAGGACTACCTGCGGGGCGAGGCCGAGCGCGACGTCCTGTTCCCCCTGTCGGAGGACTGGTACCCCGAGCACCACGTCGACCTGCGGACCGCGACCCGGGCCGCGGGGATCGCCGTCGGGGACCACTCCCTCACGCTGATCGACGGGACCGTCCTGCCGTACTCCCGCCTGCTCCTCGCGACGGGCTCGACGCCGCGCTCGTTCACCGTGCCGGGCGCCGACCTGCAGGGGGTGCACTACCTGCGCACGATCGAGCACGCCGACCTCCTGGCCGCGACGTTCGAGGCCTCCGCGCGCGAGGGCGCGGGCCGGCTCGCGGTCGTGGGCGACGGGTGGATCGGGATGGAGGTCGCCGCGTCCGCGCGGACCCTGGGCCTCGCCGTCACGGTCGTCGGACGCGCGGTGCACCCGCTGGGCCGGGTCCTGGGGCCCCTGCTGGGCGAGATGTACGGCAGGGTCCACGCGGACCACGGCGTGCACCTGCACCGCAACGTCCAGGTCATCGGGATCACGGGCAGCGAGGGGCGGGTCACCGGTCTCGACATGGCGGACGGCACGCACGTGGAGGCCGACGTCGTGGTGGTGGGCGTGGGCGTCACGCCGAACGTCGGGTTCGCGGAGGCGGCCGGGATCGCGCTGCGCGAGGCCGCCCTGGGGGGTGGGCTCGCGGTCGACGGGACGCTCGCGACCTCGGCCCCGGACGTGTGGGCCGCGGGGGACGTCGCGAGCGTCCCCTCGCCGCGGTACGGCCGCCCCCTGCGCGTCGAGCACTGGGCCGTGGCCCTGGAGACGGGGCCCCACGCGGCGCGCGCGATGCTGGGCTCGCGCGAGCCCTACGACAAGCTGCCGTACTTCTTCTCCGACCAGTACGACGTGGGCATGGAGTACCTGGGGTTCGTCGAGGACCCGGCTGCGACCGAGGTCGTGGTGAGCGGGTCGCTCGAGGACCACGAGCTGGTCGCGTTCTGGGTCGCGGACGACCGGGTCCAGGCGGGCATGGCCGTGAACACCTGGGAGCAGATGGGACGGGTCGAGGAGATCGTCCGCGCCGCGGGGCCGGTCGACCGCGACGCCCTGGAGGCGTTCCGCGGCTGACCGGCCCGACGGCGGCGGCTCGGCTCCGGCGGCGGTGCGGCTCCGACGGCGGTGCGGCTCTGGCGGCCGGCCGGAGCCGGGCGCCGAGAGCCGAGCCCTACGGCACCTCGCGCTGCGCCTGCCCCACGTACTGGCTGAGCGGTCGGATGAGCGCGTTCGCGGCCCGCTGCTCGATCACGTGCGCGGTCCAGCCCACGACGCGTGCCGCGACGAACAGCGGGGTGAACGTCGGGGTGTCGAAGCCCATGAGGTGGTAGGCGGGGCCGGTCGGGTAGTCGAGGTTGGGCAGGATGCCCTTGCGCTCGGTCATCGCGGCCTCGAGCGCGTCGTACAGCTCGTCGAGCGCGACCGCCTCCGTGGTCGCGAGGTGCGCGACGAGGTCGTCGAGCGTGGTCTTCATGGTCGGGACGCGCGAGTCGCCGCTCTTGTAGACGCGGTGCCCGAACCCCATGATCTTGCGCTTGTCGGCCAGGGCCTGGTCGAGCCAGGCGGCGGCGTGGTCGGCGGTCCCGATCTCGGCGAACGTCGCCATGACGGCCTCGTTCGCGCCGCCGTGCAGGGCTCCCTTGAGGGCGCCGATCGCGCCCGTGACGGCCGAGTGCAGGTCGGAGAGGGTCGAGGTGATGACGCGGGCCGTGAACGTCGAGGCGTTGAACGAGTGCTCGGCGTACAGGATCATCGAGACCTCGAAGGCCCGTACGACGCACTCGTCGGGCACCTCGCCGAAGGCCATGTGGAGGAAGTTCTCGGCGTAGCCCAGGTCCTCGTCGGGGTCGACGATCTGCTGGCCGCGTCGACGGCGCTGGTCGAGCGCGACGACCGCGGGCAGCATGGCCCACAGGCGCAGGGCCTTGGCGTGCTCGGCCTCGGGGGACGAGTCCTCGGCCGTGGGGTCGTGCGCACCGATGACCGAGACCGCGGTGCGGCACACGTCCATGGGGTGGCACGTGGTGGGGAGCTCGAGGATCGCGTTGCGGACGGCACCGGGCAGCGCGCGGTGGGCCCGCTCGGTCGCGGTCTGCTCGGCGAGCTGCGCGGCGGTGGGCAGGTCGCCGTGCCACAGGAGGTAGGCGACCTCCTCGAAGCTCCTGGTCGCGGCGAGCTCCTGCACGGGGTAGCCGCGGTACAGCAGCGAGTTCGTGTCGGGGTTGACCTTGGAGACCGACGTCGTGTCGACGACGACGCCCGCGAGGCCCTTGTGGATCTCGGGAACCGGGGTCGCCGCCGCGAGACCCGGGCCCGAGGCGGTCGGCGCGCTCCCGACGCTGGGGGTGCTGGTGGTCATGTGCTCACTCCTTCGTGATGCGGGGTCCTGCGGGCAGTACCTGAGCGCCTACGGCCGGTACGTGAAGATCTCGGTGTCGAAGTGGTTGTAGCCCGCGTAGTCCACGAGCTCGTACAGCCGCGCGCGCGTCTGCATCTCGCCGACCGCTCCGTCCTGCGTCCCGGTCTCCCTGATCATGTCCAGGGTGCGCTCCGCGGCCCCCATCGCGCTACGCAGGAGCGTCACGGGATAGATGACGATCTGCACGCCGACGGCCGCGAGCTGGTCCCGCGTGAACAGCTCGGACTTGCCGAACTCGGTCATGTTGGCGAGCACGGGCACGTCGACCGCGGAGGCCACGGCCTCGAACTCGGCGAGGTCTCGCATGGCCTCGGGGAAGATCGCGTCGGCCCCGGCGTCGACGAGCGCCTTGGCCCGGTCGATCGCGACCCTCAGCCCGGCGGGGCCTTCGACGCTCGCCCGGACGTCGGTGCGCGCCATGACGAGGAAGTTCGGGTCGCGGCGGGCGTCGACCGCGGCACGGATGCGCTTGGTCGCGGTCTCGAGGTCGACGGTCGCCTTGCCGTCGAGGTGGCCGCACCGCTTGGGGTTGACCTGGTCCTCGATGTGGCAGCCCGCGACGCCCGCGTCCTCGAGCGTCTGGACGGTGCGCGCGACGTTCATGGGTTCCCCGAAGCCGGTGTCGGCGTCGACGATCGCGGGCAGGTCCGTCATGCGCGCGATCTGCCCCGCTCGGGTCGCGACCTCGGTGAGGGTCGTGAGGCCGATGTCCGGCAGCCCGAGGTCCGCGGAGATCACGGCCCCCGAGACGTACACGCCGTCGAAGCCCTTGTCCTCGATCAGGCGTGCGGAGAGCGGGTTGAACGCACCGGGGAGCTGGAGCAGCTCACCGGCCGCGAGCCGGGCACGCAGCGCGGCCCGCTTGTCCGACGGCATCACGTGCGAGTAGAACATCAGCTGCCTCCTGCGGTGGTCGAGCGGGTGGGGTCGTCGGCAGCCTCGCGCATGGTCCAGCCCGCGGCGCCCTCGCCGGGTCCGGTCTCGCCGGGTCCCCCGGCGTCCCGGGACGGGCGGCCGAGCTCGAAGATGCCCGTGGGTACCGGGACCGTGTCCAGCAGACCCGGCCGCGCGACGATCGAGAGCTCGCGCACCTCGGCGGGGGTGAGCGACGGGAGACGCTGCGCGAGGTCGAGGAAGCGCTCGATCTCGGCGGGCTCGAGCACGCCGTCCGCGAGGAGCCGGAACTTGGCGACGTACTGCGCGCGGGCGAACGGGCGCGCACCGAGCGGGTGTGCGTCGGCGACCGCGATCTCGCGGACGATGCGCCCACCGTCGGCGAGCTCGATCACGACGCGACCGCCGAACGCCTTCTCCGCGGGGTCGACCGAGTGGTAGCGGCGCGTCCACTCGGGGTCCTCGGCCGTCGTGACCTTGCCCCACAGCGCGACCGTGTCGGGGCGGCCCGCGCGCTCGGGCGTGTAGGAGTCGACGTGGTGCCACCCGCCGTCCTGGAGCGCGACCGCGAAGATGTACGGGATGGAGTGGTCGAGCGTCTCGCGCGAGGCCGTCGGGTCGTACTTCTGCGGGTCGTTCGCGCCCGAGCCGATCACGTGGTGCGTGTGGTGGCTCGTGTGGATCGTGATGGTGGCGACGTTGTCGGGGTCGGCCAGCCACGGGTGCTCGGCGTGCAGCGCGCGCGCCAGGTCGATGAGCGCCTGCGACTGGTACTCCGCCGAGTGCTCCTTGGTGTACGTGTCGAGGATCGCGGTCTTGGGCTCACCGGGCGACGGGAGCACGACGTCGTAGCGTCCCTCGGGGCCGTCGAGCAGCCACGCGATCACGCCGTCCTCGCCCTCGTAGATCGGCTCGGGCGAGGTCTGCCCGCGCATCGCGCGGTCCACGGCCTCGACCGCGACCTTGCCCGCGAGGGCCGGGGCGTACGCCTTCCAGGTCGAGATCTGCCCCTTGCGGGACTGCCGCGTCGCGGTCGTGGTGTGCAGCGCCTGACCGATCGCCTGGAAGATCGTGGTGGTGTCGAGCCCGAGCAGGGTCCCGATCCCGGCCGCCGCCGACGGGCCCAGGTGCGCGACGTGGTCGATCTTGTGCGCGTGCAGGCTGACGGCCCGCACCAGGTCCACCTGGATCTCGTAGCCCGTCGCGATGCCGCGCACGAGCGCCGCGCCGTCGCAGCCCGCGTGCTGCGCGACGGCGAGGATCGGCGGGATGTTGTCCCCCGGGTGCGAGTACTCGGCCGCGAGGAACGTGTCGTGGTAGTCGAGCTCGCGGACCGCGACGCCGTTGGCCCAGGCGGCCCACTCGGGGCTCGTGCGGGTCGCGAGCGGGGACCCGAAGACGGTCGCACCGGGCTCGTACGGGTGCGCGAGGGCCTGCGCGCGGGCCGCGACGACGGGTGCGCGCGTGAGGCTCGCGGCCGCGACGGCCGCGTTGTCGATCACGCGGTTGACGATCATGTCGACGACCTCGTCCGGCACCTCGACCGGGTCGGTCGCGAGCTCGGCGAGCTTCCACGCGAGCTGGTCGGTGCGGGCGAGGTTCTCCGCGGACCGGTGGGTCCGCAGGTGGTGGGTCGTGGGCATCGGTGCCTCCGGTGGTCGGTTCGTCGTGCGTCGGGTGCCGGTGTCGCGGGAGGAGCGGCCTGCCCGACGGCGTCGCGCGGGCTGCGAGGCAAGGTGCGGTCCGCTGCGAGCCAGGTCAGGCGGCCGGCGTCGTCAGCCGGTCGGTGGGGGCGGCGCCTCACCGAGGGCCTTGGCGGCCATGGCCCCGCTGCGTTCGATGTGCTCGCGCATGGCCCGCTCGGCCGCGTCGGGGTCGCCGCTCGCGATCGCGCGGGCGACCGCTCGGTGCTCGTCCACGTGGTCGGTCGTCCCGACGCGCTCACGCGCGGCGAGGGAGCGGTACCGGTCGACGTGCCCGCGGATCTGGCGCAGCAGCTCGGAGCACCAGCGGTTGTCGGCCAGGGTCGCGATCTCGCCGTGGAACTGCGCGCCGATGCGCAGGACCTCGTCCTCGTGGTCGCGCACGGCGTCCATGAGGTCGACCAGGCGTGCCAGGCGCTCGTGGTCGGCGGGCCGGGCCCGCTCGCACGCGTCCCGGGCGAGGAGCCCTTCGAGGCGGGCCCGGACGTCGTAGACGCGGTGCAGGTCGGCGACCGCGAGGGGGGCGACGCGCACTCCCCCGGTCGGCTGCTCGACGACGAGGGCCTCGGCCTGGAGGAGGCGCAGGGCCTCGCGGACGGGGGTCCGGCTGACGCCGAGCTGGGTCGAGAGGACGGGCTCGGTGAGCCGGGCGTCGGCCGCGAGCGACCCGTCGATGATGCGCTGCCGCAGGAGCTCGTAGACCGCGCGGGCGCCGGACTGACGGCGGACGGAGACGAGGGGCTCGTCGCGCGGCGGGGACGACGTCGTCGGGGCGCTGCTCATGCGGCCATCGTGCCACAGGGTATGCGTACTTGTATACAACTCTGCTCGACAGCCCGCCCGGTCACGACCGGGCGGGGATCAGCAGCCGTCACCCGGCGGTTCGTCGTCGCCCAGGGGACGCATCCGTTCGGCCAGCTCGTGGTGCCACACCGCGAGACCCTCGAGCTGGACGGCCCGCCGCTCGACCCACGCCCCCGCTCCCTGGCCCGACCACAAGGGCGGGTAGACGCTCAGTCCCATGTCCGGGGGAAGGTCCTCGACGTCCCGCTGCCAGCCGGGCCAGCGCAGGTCCGCGACGTACTCGGCCAGGCCGCCGCTGATCGCCCACTCGGTGAACGCCCCCTGCCCGAACCCCAGGCAGTGCCACTCGAGCGTGTCGGGGGCGAAGTAGTGCACGTCGCCCAACGGGCCCGGCAGCCCACCACCGTTGACCGCGAACGTCCCGCCCAGCACGTCGAACGCGACCACGAGCCGCTCGGGTGCGAGGCTCCCGTCCGCCGGGTCGCCGAGGCCGTTGATCGTCGCGAGGTCCGGCAGCCCGTACGCCCCGCCGCCCAGGAGCCGCAGCCATCCGTGGTCCACCAGCACGCCGCCCGTGTGCAGCGCGAGCGCGCCCAGCGTCGAGCGCGTCGTGATCTGCAGGCGGTACAGGACCTCGGGAGCCCAGTCGGGCGGCGCCAGGACCTCGACGCCCGGGCGCTGGAACATCCGGGCGAGCGTGGGCCAAGCAGGTTCCTCGACCTGCGTGAGATCCGAGACCGTCCTGATGCCCATGGTCGGGGATCATGCCACGTCGGGCAGTGAATTCCGACACAGCCCGGAGAATCCCTTACCTGATCCGTCCGTTGTGCGCATCTCTTCCGGACTTTCCTGGCGAGCGAACCCCGGGATTCCGCCGTAAACCACCCGGCGGGAGGTCCGTCTGCCGAGACCTACCGGGCGAGGTCCCGGGCCGCTGCACCCTCCGTCCGCGCCTCGGCCGGACCTGTCGTACCGGCCGCCGCGGCGCCGTCGGCCACGGCACTGCCGGGGACGGCCACCGCCCCGGGTGCCGGGGGTCGCGGACGCCCCGACACCACCGCGTACCCGAGCCCCACCACGACCGCTCCGCCGACGAGGTTGCCCAGCCCGACGAACAGCAGGTTGCGCCCGAACTCGCCCCAGGTGGTGAGGGCCTCGGGGCTGAACAGGCCGATGCTGAACGTCGTCATGTTCGCGACCACGTGCTCGAACCCCGAGGAGATGAACGCGAAGATCGCCCAGAAGATGACGATCGCCTTGCCCGCCTCGGAGCGCAGGCGCCCGCACGCCCAGATCGCGGCGCACACCAGGATGTTGCACAGGACGCCGCGGAAGAAGAGCTGCCCGCCGGTCTCGTGGGCCTTGCCCGCGAGCATCGAGGCGATCATCTCGCCCGCGGCGGCGTTGGTGTGCAGGACGCCGGACTGCACGACCATCCACCCGAAGAGCATCGAGCCGAGCAGGTTCCCGCCGAAGCAGAACAGCAACGTCCCGACGGCGGAGCGCACCGGGATCGTCCGGGTCACCGCCCCCTGGGTCAGGATCATCATGGCCGACGTGCTGAGCTCTGCCCCGGCGAAGACCACGAGGGTCAGCGCGACCGAGAAGACTCCGCCGGCCACGAGGCGCTCGGCGGGAGCCCCCGCTGCGAGGAAGGGGCCCGCCGTGGCGACCATGAGGACCACACCGACCCCGATGTAGGCCCCTGCGAGCATCGCCGCCACGAGGTAGCGCCACGGGTGGCGCGTGCCGTCGACCTTGGTACGAGCCGCACGGGACTGCTCGGTCAGGTTCTCTGTGAGGCTCAGCACCCCTCGATCGTCCACCTCTTCCATCTAAGCGCGCGGAAGCGGTCGGCAGGTGGAACGGGCGGTCTCAGCGGACCGGGCGACCGGCCACCGATCGCCCGCGCCTAGCCGAACGTGAACGTGAAGACCTGCACCCCGGCGGGCACGTCGAGCTCGACCGTGCCCTCGCTCGGGGCCGCCCCCTCCAGCACGGGGTGGAGCGTCGGGTTCCCCGAGACGTCGATCTCTCGACGTTCGACCACCTTCCCCGCCCCGTCCCGGACCGTCGCGGTCACCGTCCCCTCGCCGCCCAGGACGCTGAACACGTCGGTGCCGCGGTACGCGAGGCGCACGCGGGCGTCGTCGGACACCGCGGTCGCCCCCTGGAAGTCGACGTCCCACGTCCCGCCCAGCGAGAAGGTGTCGACGGCCTGGTCGCCGGTGAGCGTGAACGCCTGCTCGCCCGCCGCGTACCTCGGCTCCCCGGCGTAGTTGCCGACCTTGCCGACCGAGAGGTACGTCTCGGGGGTCGTCGACCCGTCGGGCGTCCCGTCCTCGACCGAGGTCGCCCCCGGCAGGCTCACCCCCGGGTTCGCGTCCGCGAGGAGCTCGCGGATCAGTCCCTCGGTGTCCTCGTAGCCGCCCTCGCCGAACCGGATGTGCCGCACGGTCCCGCCGGCGTCGATCAGGTACTGCGCAGGCCAGTAGCGGTTCCGGTACGCGGTCCACGTCGCGTAGGAGTTGTCCTGCGCGACCGGGTACGTGACCCCCAGGTCCTCGGCCCCCGCGACGACGTTGCGCGTCTCGCGCTCGAACGCGAACTCGGGCGTGTGCACCCCGATCACCTCGAAGCCCTCGCCCACGTCCTTGTACTGCTCGTACCAGGCGTCGACGTGCGGGATCGCGCGCTGGCAGTTGATGCAGGAGTACGCCCAGAAGTCGACCAGGACGACCTTGCCGCGCAGGTCGTCGAGCTCGAGCGGCTGGTCGCCGGGGGTGTTGAACCAGGTGTCGATCCCGCGCAGCGCGGGGGCGGGCCCGCAGTCCTCGAGCTCGGACGCGCCGTTCGAGCAGCTCGCCAGCTCACGGTTCTCGTCCGTGACGATCCCACCGAGGTCGAGCGCCTCGCGCACCGTCCCCGACGCGTCGACACGCTCCTGGAGGCTGCCCGTGTAGTCGGGCAGCGCGCGCTGCAGGTACGCGGGCAGGTTGAACGCGAGCCCCACGGCGAGCACGATCATGACCACGCCGCCCGCCACGCGGATCCCGCGCGCGTGCCGCTGGAAGGCCGTGACGCGCTCGGCGACACGACGCCCCGCGAGCGCGAAGACCAGGAGCGGGATCGCCGCGCCGACCGCGAACGACACCGTGAGCGCGACGGTCCCCGGCCCGATGTTCCCCGTCGCGCCCGCGACCGTGATCGCCGCGAGGACCGGCCCGGCGCACGGCACGTACAGGACGCCGAGGCCCAGTCCGAGCACGAAGGCCCCTCGATCCTGGCTGCGTGCCCCCCGCCGCGAACCGAGCGCCGCGATCCTCCGGAACGGCCGTTCGAGCACCTCCTCGAACCGCGGCACGATCATCCCCACGCCGATCACCGCGAGCAGCGTCAGGCCCACCCAGCGCAGCAGGTCCTGCGGCAACCCGAGCGCACCGAGGAGCACCGAGCCGAGCAGCGTGAAGACGCTGAAGCTCACGACGAGCCCGGCGATCACGAGGTAGGGGCGCCACGAGCGGCGGGTGCCTCGGGCGTGGACGCTGCGCTCCTCGTCCTCCGCGCCCGCCCGACGGCGTCGCTCGCCGTCGGGGGGTCGGGCACCGCCGTCGACGGGTCGGGCCGCCGTGACGACCCGGCCGCGCGCCCCGACCCGGACCGCGCCGGGAGCACCGGCGAACAACGAGGCCGACGGCGCGCCCGGCCCGTCCCCCGCCGAGGGCGACGCGTCCCCGGCGGGGGCTGCGTCGTCGGGCCCCGGGGACGGCACGACGCCGGCGGGCGGGGCCCCCACCCCGCGGGCGCCCTGCACGCCGCCCGCGAAGAAGATCACGGGGAGCATCGGCAGGATGCACGGCGAGATGCCGGTGACGAGGCCACCGAGCAGGCCGATGAGCACGAGGGTTTCCATGGCCCGGGTTCGGCGCGGCCGCCCGTGCGGATGGGTCGTGCGGGTCCCCGGACGTCCCACCCATCCGGTCGGCCCGCGGCTCCGAACCTCCTGCGAGACGCCCCGCACCTGACGGGGCGACGACAACGAGGAGAGACCGATGAACGTTCGAACCCGTTCGTACGCCGCGGCCGGCATCGCCGCCCTGGCGATCCTGGGCCTGACGGCCTGCAGCTCCGACTCCGACTCCGGCTCCGGGGACGACTCGTCGAGCGCGTCGGAGATGACGACGCCGTCCGACGACATGTCGCAGGACACCATGACGCCCGAGGTCGACCCCGCGGCGAACCTCGTCGGCCCGGGCTGTGCCGCCTACGCCGAGCAGGTACCCGACGGCGCGGGCTCCGTGACCGGGATGTCGACGGACCCCGTCGCGGTCGCGGCGTCCAACAACCCGCTCCTGACGACCCTCACGGCCGCCGTGAGCGGTGAGCTCAACCCCGACGTGAACCTGGTCGACACCCTCAACGGCGGTGAGTTCACGGTCTTCGCGCCCGTCGACGACGCGTTCGCCAAGATCGACCCGGCGACCATCGAGACCCTCAAGACCGACGCCGACCTGCTGACCCAGATCCTCACCTACCACGTGGTGCCCGGCCAGCTCACCCCTGACCAGGTCGTCGGCGAGCACGAGACCGTCGAGGGCGGGACCGTGACCGTCACGGGCTCGGGCGACGACCTCATGGTCAACGACGCCGCGGTGGTCTGCGGTGGCGTCATGACGCAGAACGCCACGGTCTACCTCGTCGACACGGTCCTCATGCCGACCATGTGACCCCTCGGACGCCGGCCGTCGCGGTTGTCCCCGTGCCGCGGCGGTCGGCCGGCACCGGCCCGGTCCTCACGGGGCGCACGCGAGAGCCGCTCGCTCCGGACCCCCTGTCCGGAGCGAGCGGCTCCTTTCGTGCACCCGGTCCTCAGGACCGGGTCGTCGTCCTCGCGGACGTCAGGCGTTCGCCCGGCGACGCGCCCAGACGATGCCCGCACCGCCACCGACCAGCAGCAGCGCCAGGAAGCCGACGGCCCCGGCGGTCGCGCCGGTCGCCGCGAGCGACGGGCCGCTCGGCGTCTCCGCGCTCACAGGCGTCGCCGGCCCGTCAAGGGGCCCGGTCGCCGCCAGGATCTTCGGGTCGGCGCACGACGACGTCGCCTCCGGGTAGCGGACGGTCGTCGAGTAGCCCGGGTTGACCTCGAACAGGACCTCGACACCGGCTCGCGTCCACGCGAAGTTGCCGTCGGTCTCGGTGTACGTGCCGTCGGCCTGCAGCTCCCAGCCCGGCCACGCACGGGGCTCGTCCGCGGACGCACCGGGCCACAGGAGCTCACCCTCGAGCGGCAGGCCGTCGACCGTGTAGTCCTCGCCCTCGCCGGGGTGGAGGAAGGTGATGCTCAACGGGCGGTCGCCGTCCGCCTGGTAGCCCTCGGGCAGGAAGACCTCGTAGCCCAGGTACGGCGTGTCCGCCTCGCAGACCGCGCCGATGTCACCGGGCGTCAGCGCGCAGTCGGCCGGGTCCAGGTCGACCGCGAACGTCGCGGACGCACGGTCCTCCGACAGGACGTACCCCTCGACGGCGGTGAGCACGGTCCCGGTCGCAGCACGCGCGACGACCGAGTCGCCCGAGCGTTCGTAGCTGATCTCGTCGGTGCTCTCCGGCACGTCGACCGTCCGGCCCTGCACGGTGCAGACCTCGGTGGCCACCGGCACGACCGGCGTCACGCTCCTGGGCTCCCCCGTCTCCTCGTCGTCCCCGTCGCACGCGGGCACCTCGGCCAGGTCCGTCAGGTCCTGGTGCTTGGAGTCGACCAGCACGCCGCCCAGGGCCGACGTCGGCGGGGTGATGGTCCCGGGCCACACGAACGACCCGTCCTGTCTGACCCGGTCCTGCTGGACGGCCCAGCCCTCGCCGCAGACCTCCTGCGGCAGGACCGAGGGAAGCTCGGTGTACCACTCGGTCCCGGGCCGGTGGGTGACCAGCTCCTGCGGGCCGGAGTTCTCCCACGCGGCCGGCTTGGTGGGGTCGGTCTTCTCGTACAGGTAGAGCCCGACCTCCCTGTCGGGCTTCGGCTCGGGCTTCGGCTCGGGCTTCGGCTCGGGCTTCGGCGCGGTGGCGCAGGCATCGGTCGAGCCGTCGTCGCTGAAGTTGTACCGGTTGCCGTCGGAGGCCTTGACGACGAGCTCCCACGTGTGGCCGACGGTCGTGTCGGGGAACGCATAGCGGGTCGTGTACGAGCGGCCGAACGTCTCGTCCTTGACGACCTCGCCGTCGACCGTGACGACGACCTTGTTGCCCTGGGGCGCGTAGGCCGACAGGTTGACCTCGAGGCCCGTGCACGTGGCCTTGACAGAGGGGGTGTGGGCGGAGGCGGGGGCCGCGGTGGCGACCAGTCCGCCGGCAACGAGCAGCGCGGCAGCGCCGCTCGCCAGGAGCTTCTTCACGGGTGGTGGATTCCTTCCGGGGTGATGTCGGAGCGCCTTCGCACGACGACACAGTGGGGAACGCGTCGTATTGCATCACCAATACCCGGATTTTGACAAACCCCGGCATATACCCGGAATCGGACCACGAAACTACCCGAGGCAGGGTATTTCAGAGCCCTTTCACGGGCATTTTCTATCCGATATCGAGTATCAGGTCTCGAGCACGACCAGCGGGTCGCTCGTGGGCTGCGGCGACCCGCCCGCCGGCTCGAGCGTCACCGCGACCCCGGCGCTCCCCGCCGCCTCGACGAGCAGCGCGGCGGACCCGTCGCTCGCGTCGAAGACCCCGGCGGAGACCATCTCCTCGCCCTCGACGAGCCAGAGCTGGTAGTCCTCGGCCGACCCCGCCTGCGGGAGCCCCGTGACGGAGAACAGCACCCGGTCCCCGACGACCAGCGCGCTCGCGTCGCCACCCCCGACCATCTCGCCCCGGACGATCTCCGCGGACGGGTCCGCGAGCATCGACGCGACCGCGTCGACCTGCGCCTGGAGCCGGGACTCCTCCTGGCGCGACCGGATCGCGAGCGTCGTCGGGACGGCGATCGCCACGACCGCCGCCGCGGCCACCGCAGCGACCACCCAGCGCCGGCGGGGGCGACGCGCGCCGTCCGGTCGTGCCGTGCCGGTCGCGCCCGCGGCTCCCTCCCGGCGCCCGTGCTGGTCCGGCTGCACCTGCTGTGCCTGCTCTACCTGCTGTACCGACGCGATCCTCCCCAGCACCTGGTCACGCAGGGCGGCAGGGGGCGGAGCGTCCACGGTGAACGCGGCGACCACGTCACGGTGCTCGTCGAGCTCGCGGCGGGCTTCAGGGTCCGCCGCCAGCAGGCGCTCCACGACGCGCCGGTCCAGGTCGTCGACCGCGTCGAGCGCGTACGCCGCGAGCAGGTCGCGCCCCTCGGCCGTCGGCCCGCCCGTGCGGTCACCGTCAGGGGCCGCGTCGGGCACGCCCGGTCGCCCGGTGTCGTCAGCCACGGTTCACCCCCAGGCAGTCGCGCAGACGCAGGAGCCCGTCACGGATCCTCGACTTCACGGTCGGGACGGCCGCCCCGAGCTCCGCGGCCACCTCCCGGTACGTCAGCCCACCGAAGTACGCCCGCACGACGGCGTCGCGCTGGGTCTGCGTGAGGCTCCCCAGGCACCGGCGCACCGCGGCCGACTCGAGGAGCTGCTCGACCTCCTCGACCACGACGTCGTGCCCGCTCCCGGCGAACCGCCCGTCGACGTCCTTCTGGTCCCGCACCCGGCGGGACTGCTCGGAACGCACCCGGTCCACCGCCCGCCGTCGGGCCATGGTGACCACCCACGTGCGCGCCGACCCCCGGGAGGCGTCGAAGCGCACCGCCGTCTGCCACACCTCGACCATCACCTCCTGGGTCACCTCCGCCGCGTGGTCGTCGTCGCGCAGCACGCTCAGCGCCGTGCCGAAAGCGGCAGGCGCCAGCGCGTCGTACACGGGCGCGAACGCCTCCGGATCGCCCCCGGCGCACGCGGCGAGCGCGGCATCGAGAGCGTCGGGCTCGCTCGTCCTCACGGGTGGCACCCGACCAGTCTGCCCCAGGCTCGACGTCGCGGCGCACCGGCGGACCACCCGCGGCACGTGGGCTCCCGCGACGACCGGGGCACCTGTGGTTCGTCACGGTCGGGCCCCCGGATGGGTCGTTCCCCGGACGTGCCGACCCGCTACCCTCGCGAGGTGACCGAGACGCCGCCGACTCCCCGCACCCAGCACGTGTACCTGCTCGTCGGGGCACTGTTCGTGCTCCTCGTCGGACTCGCGATCTGGGCGACGACGCGCGACGAGGCGGGCGCCACCGGTACTCCCCCCGCAGCGGAGGGGACGTCCCCCGAGGACGCCGGGGTGACTCCTCGCCCCGACCCCGGGACGCCCACGCCCTCCACGGCCTGGGGCCCTCTCGAGGTCGACCTCGAAGCGCTCGACGGCGTCGAGTCCGCGACGGTCCTGGTGTACGACGAGTACGTCGAGGGCATCCCGCTGCCCGCCCCCGAGGTGACCGTCGACCTCGAGAGCCACCGCACCCCCGACGAGGCGCAGGCGACGGTCGACGCCGCGTACGTCCTCCTGCTGTCCGCCGGGCTGCCCGCGGTGCCCCGGCTCACCGTCGTCGACACCGTGCCCGGCACGGGCGGCACCCTCACCGTCGCCCACGCCGGCCCGGCCGACCGCGCCGTGCGGGACGCGGTGACCTTCCTCGACGCGGGCGCCGCCTCCGTCCGGTTCACCGGCGACAACGCCGCGGTCACCGGCGCGGGGCCCGCGTCCCTGCCCGGCCTCGCGGAGGTCGCGCGCGTCCTGGACCGCGGCCTCAACTCGCTCGGCGACTCCACCTTCGGCACCCTGTACTCGTCACCCGCCGAGCCCGTCCGTCCGTCCGCCCCGGCCGTCGCCCTCCTCGTGGCAGCCGCCGAGCGCCCCGGGACGAACCAGGTCGTCCACGAGATCAGGTCGCCCCAGGGGACCCCGTCCCCCCTGCTCACCATCCTGGTCGAGGGCCCCTCGACCCCCACCGCGGACTGGTTGCGCACCTACGGGCAGGGAGACCTGCTCGACTCCCCCGTCGCCTTCACGGTCCACGGGGACGAGACGTCCGAGTCGGGATTCGTCGCGAACCGCGACCTCGTCGTCACGGACCCCGCCGGGGACCAGGCCGACGCCGCCGCGGCCGCAGCAGACGGCGTCGCGCCCTGCACCGGGCCCGACCTGCGCGCCGGGATCACCGGGTTCGACGCCGCGACCGGCGCGCGCTTCCTGACCGTGACCGCCGAGAACGTGACCGACCGGCCCTGCGCGCTCGACGGGCGCCCGGGCCTGTCGTTCGACCGGGCCTCGGGCACGGCCCCGAACGTCCTGCTCCAGCCCGACCGCACCGACCAGAACCCGACCCGCATCGTCCTCGCTCCTGGCGGGACCGCCACGTCGCAGCTCACCTGGCGCGCCATGTCCACGACGAACGACCCCGACGTGACGACCCACGTGGTCGTCACGCCGGTCCCCCTCGCCCCGCCCGTCCGGCTGCCCGTCAGCAGCGTCGACGGGATCTCGTCGGGGGCGGACATCCTCGAGGGTGCGACCGTCACCGTGGCGCCCTGGGTCGTCCCCGCGGCCTGGCCCGTCACTCCCTGAGGCCGGCCCGCCGACTGCGGCCCGGACCGTCGACGACCGTGCCGACGAGCCGCCGCACGACCAGCGAGGCCGCCTTCCCCAGGGGGAGAGCGGCCTCGGCAGGACGTGCAGCAGAGCTGGGACGCGAAAGTCAGAGCGCCCGGCGCGCCCGCACCGACTCGGCCAGCTCGCCGAGCAGCTCGGCCGTGGTGTCCCAGTCGATGCACTTGTCCGTCACGGACTGACCGTAGACGAGCCCGCTCGGAGCCGGAGCCTGCGCACCCGCCACGATGAAGCTCTCCATCATGAGTCCCGTGATCCCGGCCTCGCCCTCCGCGATGCGCGTCGCGACCTCGCGCACGACCTCTGCCTGACGCACGTGGTCCTTGCCCGAGTTGCCGTGGCTCGCGTCGATGACCAGACCGTGCTCGACGGCCCCGCCCAGGCCCGAGGCCGCGGCCACGCGCAGGGCGGACGCGACGTCGTCGGGCCCGTAGTTGGGGCCGCTGCGCCCACCGCGAAGGATGATGTGGCAGTCCGGGTTGCCCGCGGTCTCGACCGCGGCCGCGCGCCCCGCGCCGTCCGTGCCGAAGAACGTGTGCTCGCTCGCCGCGGTGATGCAGCCGTCGACCGCGATCTGGATGTCGCCGTCGGTCGCGTTCTTGAACCCGACCGGCATCGACAGTCCCGACGCGAGCTGGCGGTGCACCTGGCTCTCGACGTTGCGCGCGCCGATCGCGCCCCACGACACCGCGTCCGCGATGTACTGGGGGCTCGTGGGCTCGAGGAACTCGGTCGCCGCGGGGACACCCGCGTCGAGGACCCCGAGCAGGACCTCGCGCGCCAGGTGCAGGCCGCGGTTGACGTCGTGCGAGCCGTCGAGGTCGGGGTCGTTGATGAGGCCCTTCCAGCCGACCGTCGTGCGCGGCTTCTCGAAGTACACGCGCATCACGATCGCGAGGTCCTCCGACAGGTCCTTGGCCACGGCCGCGAGACGGTGCGCGTAGTCGAGCGCGGCCGCCGGGTCGTGGACCGAGCACGGGCCGACGATGACGAGCAGACGGTCGTCCTCACCCGCGAGGACGTCGCGGATCTCGCGACGGGACTGCGTCACGAGGTCACCGCGCGCCGTGCCGAGCGGGAGCTCCGCGAGCATGTCGACAGGGGCAGGCAGGGGGTCGAGGGCGCGGATGCGCAGGTCGCTCGTGGGCGCCTGCAGCTCGTACTCGGGGTGGGAGGTCACGCGTTCCATGGTGTCACCTGCGCCGTCGGGCGAGGTGACCGTCTCGTGGTGACGTTCGTCGGTCCGTGCGTCGACCAGGCTGTGCGAGACGTCGGTCGAGGTCGTGGCGGTCATGCGAGGGCTCCTGATCTGAAGGTGACTCAGACGGAGCCGCGCGACCTGCTCTGTGTCCGGAGTCGGCCCGTCTGAATGACGAAGGGCCCGGACGCGGTCTGCGTCCAAGGCCCTGTGCTGGCTCCGGGGAAGGTTGGTCAGGCGAACGCCCGCTCGGCCCCTCCAGGAGCCAGCGTAAAGCGCCAATACCAACGAACCGTGTTCACCCGACGACCGTAGCACAGGGGTTCCGGGGCGCCGGGGCGGCGTCTCGGACTGTGAACGGGTGCAGGGTCGACGTCGCCGTCTAGGTGTACCCGGCCAGGAGGTTGGTGTCAGTTCCGGTTGTTGAAGGGAGGACCTCCGGGCTTAGTGGAGATGTCGAAGTCTTCACAACCCGGAGGTCC